>JAQICK010000235.1 GCA_027858595.1 Melioribacteraceae bacterium | reverse complement strand
TTTGAATACCTTGATAAAGAGTTTGCAAACTTTGTTTTATCTTGTCTCCATTATGTTAAAGAAGAAAAATAATCCAAAAGAATTCCTCGTTTCTGATGAGAAACCGGAATTGTAGAATTATCACTTAACACAAGCATTCCGCCATCTGGTTTATCAAAGTGCTGAATGAAATTTAAATTTACTAAATGCGATTGGTGTACACGCAAAAATTCATGTTCAGAGAGAAGAGTTTCGTAGGTTTTGATGGTTTTAGAAACCATAATTTTAGTTCTATTAGCGAGATAAAAATTTGTATAATTGTTTTCAGCTTCGCATCTAATTATATCTTTAACATTTACAAGGTAAATTCTATCGGAAGTTTTAAGTACAATCTTTTTTAACTCAGGCAATGAGTTTCCAAAATTAGATAGAATAGATTCAAATCTTAATGCATTGTTTCCTGCAGTTTGTTCATCGAGCACTCTGCGTACTGTTTTAATTAATTCACCACTATTAAACGGCTTTAAAATAAAATCGAATGCACTAAACTTAATTGCTTTTATAGCATACTCTTGGTGTGCAGTAATAAAAACTACTTTCATGTTTGCATAATCTACTTTCTTTAAAATGTCAAAGCCAGTTCCATCGGGCAAATCAATGTCAAGGAATAATAAGTTTGGTTGATATTTATCGATAGCTTCAACTGATGTTTTTACATCTCCTGTTTGTGCTACAATTTTAATTTCGTCAAAACATTCTTTAACTAATTCGGAAATTACTTCGCGTGAATTTTTCTCATCATCAACTATTATAGCTTTAATCATTTTTACCTTTTAATAATTTTAATGGAATTGAAAATTTAATCTCAGTCCCTCGTCTATTTTCAAATTTTGATAAATCACTAACTGCAATATCTATATTTGTCTTATATATTTTTGTGATGTTCGTCAAACGTTCATTGGTTATTTCCATTGCAAAAGATTTATGTTTACTCTCTAATTTATTCTCTTTGCTTCTGTCAATTCCAATGCCATTATCTTCAATTAAAATAATTAGTGAGTTATTATCCAAAATATATTTTACTGATAGAATTTTTTCATAATCGGTTATTTTTCTTAAGCCGTGTTCAATTGCATTTTCAATAAATGGTTGAATTAACATTGGTGGAATTTGTAAACTCTCAGTTTCAATGTTTTCGTCAATTTCTAATTTAAATTGGAATGAATTTTCGAAACGCAATTGTTGAAGCGAAACATAGTAATTCAAAATTTCTATCTCTCTGCTTAGCAGAATAAAATCATCACGCGAGCCTTTTAATATTGAGCGCATAAGAGTAGCAAATTGTGCAAGATAATCGGATGCTTCAAATTTTTTGTTCTTCAAAATATAATTCTGAATTGCAAGGAGTGCATTAAAAATAAAATGAGGGTCCATTTGTGAGCGGAGTAATTTCTGGTGCATATTCAAAACTCTGTTTTTCGATTTCAATTTTGTCCTAGAGTAAATAAAAACAAAGAGAGTTGTTACAAACAATGCGAAAGCAATAATATTTATTACAGTCTTGTTTTGTGTCTCTATTCTTTCTTGCTTCAACAAATTATCTTTATTCAAAATTTCAATTTGATTATCCTTCTTTTCAGTTTGATATTTTGTCTCAAGCTCAGCAATTATCTGTTTAGTCTGCCATCCCTCAATTGAATCTTTTAGAGTTTGATGATAAAGCAGATTTTTATACGCAGTTTCAAAATTGTTATTATCAAAATATATTTCAGCCAATAATTTATAAATTGTAATTAGCTCATCTGGAAAGTTGTATTCAATAGCTAGAGCTTTTGCATTTAGTAATCTTTTTGCAGCTATATTTTTATTAAATAGAATAATTTCTAGTTTTGCAGTTTCTACTAAATTATGAACTATTCTATACGGCTTCCCGCCTTTTTGAGAAAGGGCTAACGCTTTTTTTGATAAAACCAATGCTTCTGAGTATTTCCCTTCCGTTTTTAAAATAGGGACCAAATTAGAAGTAGAAGCGGTAATTCCAACTAAATAATCTTTTTGAGTGCTTTTAATGTATAAGGTATCATAATATTTTGTTGCTAGATTATAATCACCCATATTGAAATAGTAACCGCCAAGTTCATTTAATATATCCATTCGAATATAAAAATCGCTATATCTTTCATCTTTTTTCGCAATTTGGTTAGCAAGAAGAATATACTCCTTCCTTTTTTCTTTGTTGCCAACTAAATCAAAAATGGTTGATATCTGTTTGTAAAAGCCAGCAATATTAGAGGAATCGCTACTCATTAATTTAATGTTTAGTGCATCAAGTGAAAGTTGTAATCCTTTCTCATAATTTCCCATCTCTAAATATTCAGCGCCTGTATTTAACATAACTCCACCAGCGCCAGTTGAATCTTTTTGGGATAAAAAAAGTTTTATTATGTGATCATAAATTTCTATTGCCTCTTTGTGTAAACCTCTATCGCTATAAGTAGTAGCAAATGCATTAGAAATTATAGCTTCAGCTCTAACATTGTTTATTTGTTTTGCTATTTTAATTGCTTTTCTGTAGTATAAATAGCAAGAATCATTTTCATCGATGTAGTCATATTTTAATGCTAATTTATAATAGGCTCTCGCCATGGCAAGTGAATCATTTTCGGAAACAGCTTTGGTAACATTTCCATTTAGGGTTTTTAATTCATCAAGAGTTGACTGAGAATAGTTGTTTTTGGCAAATAGGCTTCCGCAATAAAAAATTAGTAGGGTAGTGAGAGAGGCAAATTGGAAAATATTTTTTTTCATCTCAGTAATAGAATTAGTTTCCAGTAGTCAGTTTGTTTTCTTTCCACACTATTTCTTTGTGGAATTATTATGTTGTTAAATTCTCTTTCAAACATACCGAATTATAAATAAACCTGTTCAAATTCTTATAAAGTAATTATTAGTTATTACTAGATGCTAATTTGCTATATATAGTGCTATTAACCTATATAACAATATTCTTACTAATTATAAAATGGATAAATAATGAATAATTTAAAATCAATAGTTCTGTTAAGTTTAGTAATGCTTGTGTCAGTAACTTTCGGAAATTCAAAAAAACAGAACTATCTCACCAATGCTAATAGTGCCAAATCAAATGAGCATATTCAAAAAAGTATAGTTAAACAATTTAGCCAATTGTTAAATCCTGTATTTTCAGATTCTGAATCTATGCTTGATAGTGCTATTGTAACAAAAGAGGATGGAACAAAAGAAAGGCATATTTATACATATACAGACGAATCATTTAACAATTGGGCAACATATCTATGGCAAAATTGGGATGGTAGCAACTGGATAAATTTTATGTATATGACCTATACATTTGATAGTAATGGAAATTTTACTGAAGGTTTTGGACAACAATGGCAAGATAGTAGTTGGAAAGACTATTTAAAATATTCTTCCACTTACAATAGTGAAAACTTAGTAACAAGTTTTAAATCTGAAATTTGGGATGGTGCAACTTGGAAGACAGTTGATAAAAGTGATATTTCATATGACGGAAATACTTCTATTGATATAAGCGAAGGTTCATTTTTTGGGTATAGTTATAAAACAAAAGAGACAACAACTTATGACTTAAACGACAATATAATGTCAGAATTAATTGAAGAAGATAATGGTGGCACATGGGTTAATTCAGAATTAATAACATATGAGTATAACTCAGATAATAATAAAATCTATGAGCAACTTAATACTTGGAATGTAAATGATGAATGGCAAAATGAATTTGAAACAACTTATACATATGATAGTAGTAAAAATAGAATAGAAGAAGAGAGTAAAATGTGGTATGAAAGTGATTGGCAAAACGATATGAAAACTTCTATAACATTTGATTCAAATAATTATATGGTAATGAATTTAACATCTTTCTGGAATGGAAGTGATTGGGATGACTATAACAGGTTCTCATATAACTATTCAGAAGGTGGTAATTCATTCCACGGCTTATCTGAAGAATGGGATGGGGGATTAGAAAGTTGGGTCGCTATTGAAGGTGAATTTCATTTTTTTGATACTAAAGGTTGGTACACAGATTTTGGAACTCACGGACAACCGTATCTATTTGATGGTACAGAAATAGACGCATATTTTGCAACTGTTACTGATGTTGAGACAAACGATTTAAAATTATCTAACTTTTCAATGTCTCAAAATTATCCAAATCCTTTTAACCCAAGCACAACAATTAATTTTTCAATTCCTCAACAAGCTAACGTGAAGCTTAGTGTTTATAGTTCAATTGGCGAAGAAGTAGTAAAATTACTTAATGAAAATATTTCTGGCGGAGTTCACCATATAACTTTTGATGCAACTAATTTAAGCTCAGGAATTTATTTCTATAAAATTTCTGTTGGTAATTTTACAGATGTTAAAAAAATGCTACTGTTAAAATAACGACATATGTCGCCTCAGAAGTGGTTAAATTTAGAAAAATTCTTGAGGAGACAGATGAAAAAGCGAAAAGCGATATTATTAAGACGAGGAATCAAAAGTTCGGAAGGAGA
>JAQICK010000002.1 GCA_027858595.1 Melioribacteraceae bacterium | reverse complement strand
TTGGAATTCTATCAATGAATAATCTGTTAGCTAAATAATTTCTATTTTTTCTTCGCAAATTACTTTTTTCAATTGAATCTATTTTAATGTTTTTAGTACTACTTGTTAAAATTGCTTTAGTATCGTAGTAACATTCTTCCATTAAATCTAGATCTTCACTTGCTAAAAAACTTGGGGTTGTTTCATCAAATTCAGTAGCAGATGGAAGGACAACATATTCTAAACCATTTTCTGTGTAACCTTTATAAACCCAAATTGGTAAATATCTCACTTCTGCTAGACTAATATTTCCATTGAGATTGTTTTTAGTAACTGTAAAATTGAGCACTGCACCTCCATCGGAATAACGCCAGCGTTGGTTGGAAACAAAATTGCCCAACGAGTATGCTACAAATCCACTATCAATATTTCCATTTACTGACTTAAAATATTTTATTGGTTGCAGAGAATGTGGGTGAGCTCCAATTATTAAGTCAGCACCAAATTCAATTGATTTTTGAACAATATTATTTTGATAATTGCTTGGTTCAGTTGCATATTCAGTTCCAAAATGGAAAAATAGGATTATTAAATCAGCACCATCTTTACGATGATTTTGAATGTCATTTTCAATTAAGTCTTCGTTAATTCTGTTTACAAGATAACTCTTCTCATCTGGTATTTTATAAAGGTTAACCCCAAAAGTGTATGATAAAATTGCAAATTTAATTCCATTCTGCTCGTGAATTTTTACAGAATCACGTGACGATTGCGATTTATAACTTCCAACACTGTGCATTCCATAATTTTCAATATGCTTAAGTGTGCTATATACGCCTCGTTCTCTAATATCAAAAGAATGATTGTTCGCTGTGGAGAGAAAATTGAACCCAGCAAATTTTAATCCACCAAGAAAATGTTTTGGTGTGTTAAAAACTGGATATCCTGAAAACTTAACTTCTTCTACTTCAATTACTGTTTCAAGATTTGCCACAACCACATCAGAATTATCAAAGTATGGTTTAATTTCTCTGTAAACTGGTTTGAAATCAAAAGAGTCATCATCAACCTGAGCAAATTTGAATTGAGTTGAATGACACATAATGTCACCAACAAAACTAAACTCAAGAGTAGATAAAGAATCACCTTTTTGCTCATTTCCTTCAGCAATTACTATATTGGAAGAGATTAAAAATATGGATGCAAAAAATAATTTATAAATCATAACATAACTTTGGCTACTTAATTACTTCTATTTTGTCATTCTCACTAATTCTATTATAAAAACTGAATATTCCATCTAAATATCCCGTAAAAGGCACGTTCCAATTTATGGGAATGACAACTTTTGACATATCACAACAAAATTGAAATGTCTATAAAAAAACGCCATTGAAAATAATTCCAATGGCGTTAATTAGCTTTTTGAAATAAAGGATTATCCTTTTCTTTCAACTTTAAGATCTTGAACTTCGTTTCTCATATCTTGAGCTTTTTTCTTTAGTTCACTCAATCCTTTACGAATACGTGTTCCAGCAGCTGCTTGACCTTTGTCGTAAAATTTTTGAATGTCTGCTTCCATTTCTTTTAGGTGACTTAGCAAATCTTGGTATGATTGACTCATGAGTCCTCCAAATAGTTTAATTAGTAAATAAGTTATTTAATATGTTCAAGAATAATTTCAGCAACATCTTTAACAATTACTTCTTCATTCTTTTCTTCGGCTTTTAAGCCGTCATTTATCATTGTCATGCAAAACGGGCAAGCAGAAGCAATTGTTCCTGCACCAGTACTTAACAATTCTTTTGTTCGTTCTTCATTTATTCTTGTGCCAGCGTCCTCTTCTAAAAACATTCGTCCGCCTCCAGCACCACAACAAAAACCTTCATCTTTATTACGTTTAGGCTCTGTTATTTTAACTGACTCAATACTGTTAAGAGCATTACGCGGTTCATCATAAATAGAATTATATCTTCCAATGTAACAAGAATCGTGATAAGTTAATTTCTGAACTGTATCACCATTTTTTATAGAAATTTTATTCTCTTTTATTAAGTTATCAATAAACTCGGTATGATGCAAGACCTCATAATTTCCGCCAAATTGGGGATATTCATTTTTGATGGAATTAAAACAATGCGGACACGCGGTAACAATTTTTTTAACACCATAATTATTGATAGTTTCTATGTTTTCTTGCATCAATGATTGAGCTAAATATTCGTTACCTAACCGTCTAGCTGTATCGCCATTACACTTTTCTTCAGTGCCAAGAATTCTAAAATCTACACCAGCTTTCTTCATAATTTGAGCAAATGCTTGAGATACTTTTTGATAACGCGCATCGAACGAACCAGAACAGCCAACCCAAAAAAGAATTTCTCCACCCTGATCTTCTGCCAAAGTTTTAATGTCTAATCCTTCTGTCCAATTTGTTCTGTCTTGTTGATTAAAAGCCCATGGATTAAAATTTGTTTCAAGATTCTTAAAAGTAGCTGTTAACTCATTTGGGAAATCACTTTCCATCATCACTTTATCTTGACGCATTGCAATAATATCCATCATTGGTGCATTTCCAACAGGGCACACAGTCACGCAGAAATTACAGCTTGTGCAAGCCCACAGAGCGTTATCAGTTAGCAATAAATCTTTTAATGGAACTTCTGCACCATCAGCAAAAGATTGACCATTAGCATTTAAGTAATATCGTTTATTAATTTCAATTGCCGAAGGAGACAACTCTTTTCCGGTTTGATAAGCTGGGCAATTATCCTGACACCTATTACACATAATGCACGAATAGGAATCCAAAATAGATTTTTGTGAAAGATGCTCCATATTTGCAACACCAAATTGTTCTATCGATTCATCTTCAAAATTGATTGGCTTAATTAACCCTTTATTTGCACGGTCATCAGGAATCATAAAATTAAGTGGTGCCATAAATAAATGAGCGTGTTTTGAAAGTGGAAAATATGGGATAAATGCTAAAATTAATCCTAAAGCAAACCACCAACTTATATGCTCTCCTAGAACTAATTGACTTTGAGTCATTCCCTGCAAAAGCGATGCGAGCATTGTTGCAAAAGGCTGTGCAGCATCTGATTGATTTTGTGCAATTAAAAACGATGCACTAACAAATCTTCCTCCAACATGGAATAAAATAAAAAGACCGACTAAAAGAGAATCTTTGCGAACACCATTTTTTGCTTCTGGGGATAAATAAACTGGATCGCTTATAACTAATTTTTCTTCATTAGAAATAAATCGGCGAATCAAGAAAAATGCAACCCCACTAAAAACAAGCACGCTAAAAATGTCAACAAATAAACGGTAAATAAATCCTGCAATAGTATTTGGAAAGAAATCAAAACCATGAACAAATCCGGCAATTACATCAAATACGTTTACAAGCATGTATATTGTAAAACCCCACGCAACTAGGGCGTGAATAAACCCAACAATAGGACGAGTTGTAAAAAGTGTTTGCTGACTAAGGAATATTTGTATTCCTTTTGGGAAATTTTTAATCGTATCGGACCATGAGATTGGTTCGGCTCCACGACTAATAATTTGAAACATTCTTTTAAATGTTTTGTACGCGAGAGCTAATGAAGTAATTACAAAAATGATAAAAATAATTTTTTCAATAAGTGTTAGCATTTTATTTTCCTTTTATAATTCTTTAGTTCTATTGATTTTAGCAAAATACAATAATTCCCCTCACCCCAACCCTCTCCCAAATGGAGAGGGAGTTAAAGTCCTTCTCTTTTGAAGAGAGGGTTGGAGTGAGTTAAAAAACATTTTCTCTAAAAAACATTTCTGTTTTATTCAGTAATTTTTCAAATTTATCGTTTGTTCCCTCAAAAGGATGAACACAACCAAATGTATGTCCAGTGTTTTCAATTATATTGAATTCTGTAATATCTTTGTCTGACCAATCGAAAAGTTGTTTGGCCTCATCAAGTTTAACGGCAAGATCTTCTGTTCCATGACAGATTAAAAGTGGTCTGTTTAAATTACTCACAGCTTGTTCAATATTCAAAGAACCATTCCCATTCTCTTCCAAATCTTCTAGTAGAGATATATTTAGTCTCATCTCTTGTTTAGTTCTCATATTCATTACGGAGAAATATCCTTTATCTCGCCAATTTTGTTTTTGCCTTTCAGAATATCTATCAAGAGTTGCAACACTCCCCCATGTAGAAACTGCTTTTACACTTTTAAATTTGGATACAGTTAACAATGCGATTGCTCCACCACGGCTGTGCCCAACCAATCCGATCTTAGGATTTTCAACTCTACCAAAAATATTATTTTGATATGCTTTTATAATATCTTCAAGCTCGGTAACTTCACGCGTAAAAGTGTTATTAGAAAATTTTTCAAGTTCAGTAAACTCTAATAACTTTTCACCAATTCCGTTATGCGAGAAATTAAAAGTAATTACAAAATTTCCTTTGCTAGCAAAATATTCCCCAAAATATGGGGCGTAACCCCAATCTTTAAATCCTTTAAATCCGTGGACTAAAATAATGCAGTTATTCTGAGAAATATTTTCATTTCCAAAAGTAGTGATGGAAATTTTTCCATCAAGCGAGGATGTAAGAGAGTAATTTTGGCCCATGTGCTAAAATGCTAATTTTGAGCTATAAAGTCAAGATTTGAATTAAAAAGAATCGATAAACAATTAGAAATATCCGATAGTTTATCCAATTATTTTAAGTGTTTTGCAACTGCCTCTGCACTTCTTTCGCCATCAATTGCAGCAGAGACAATACCTCCAGCATAGCCAGCACCTTCACCAGAAGGGAATAATCCATTTAACCCAGTGTGCATAAGCGTTTCCTTATCTCTTGGAATTCTAATAGGTGAGCTTGTTCTTGTTTCTGCAGCAAGAATTTGAGCTTCCTCTGTGTAGTAGCCTTTCATCTTTTTATTAAATTGATGCAAACTTTTTTGTAAGCGAGTTACAATTCCGTTTGGTAATAATTCATGAAGAGGACTATTTACAATTCCAGGAATATATGAAGTTTCTGGAAGTGATTTTGAAATTCTATTATTTGCAAAATCCGTTATACGTTGAGCTGGTGCTTGCTGATTTCCTCCACCAACTTCAAAAGCCATTTTTTCAACTTCTTTTTGGAATTCTAATCCAGCGAATATTCCATGCTCAGATTGATGTTGCCAATCTTCTTCTGTAACAGAAACAACAAGACCAGAATTTGCAAATGGAGAATTCCGTTGCGATGTTGACATTCCGTTAAGCACCAACTCACCTGGTCCTGTAGAAGCTGGAATTATAATTCCACCAGGACACATGCAAAATGAATAGACTCCACGATTATCAACCTGACAAGCTAAACTATACTCTGCTGCTGGAAGTAATTCATTTCGCACATTGGAATTATACTGAATTGTATCAATCAATTGTTGTGGATGCTCAATTCGAACTCCCATAGCAAATGGCTTTGCTTCAAGTTTAACTTTGTGTTTATCTAGAAGATAATATATATCTCTTGCAGAATGTCCAGTTGCAAGAATCACTGAATCACCAATAAACTCATTACTTTCGTTAACTATAACCCCTTTGATGGCTGAATTAGTAATAACCAGATCCGTGACCTTACTGTCAAAATGAATTTCACCACCATGCTTTAAAATTGTATCCCTAATTTCTAAAATTACTTTTGGTAATTTATTAGAGCCAATATGAGGATGTGCATCGATTAGAATTTGACTTTTTGCTCCATGCTCTACAAGTAAATTTAATATTCTTTTTACATCGCCGCGCTTTGTTGAACGTGTGTATAATTTTCCATCGCTGTATGTACCAGCACCACCTTCACCAAAACAATAATTTGAGTTTGGATTTACAATGCCGTCCTGCTGAATAGCTTTCAAATCACGTCTGCGATTTTGAACATCTGAACCACGCTCAATAATGACTGGCTTTAATCCTAATTCTAAAAGTTTGAGAGCTGCAAAAAGTCCAGCTGGACCACTTCCAACAATAATTACTTTTTTACTTTTACTCACATCTTTAAAATAAAAATGAGTTTTTTCATCAACAAAAAATTCATTGATAAAAACTCGCACCTTTATTTGGTATAGCGGGAATTTACCTCGTGCATCTATTGAACGACGAAGCACTTGCAGTGAAGTGATTTCACCAACATTAATTTCTAATCTCTTTGCTACTAATTTTTTGTGAAGTGCAGAATCATCCAGTTTATTTGGATATACAGAAATTTCAGTTTCTTTAATCATAACGTCTATTATTTAGATATTGAGAAAAATATAGCTAAAAGGATAAAAAGAAAAAACAATAAAAATGAAACTACAAAATTCAAATATTTTCCAAATTTCAAGTTCTAATCTCCAAAGATTATTCTCTTTATATATTTAAATCATTTTTTAAAACAAGTTTGATATTTGGTTCTTGAATTTCATTTGATATTTATATTTTGATTTTTGCTATTTGCTTTAGCTCTTTTAATATGTTGATTTTATTGAACCACCATCAACTTGAATTGTTGTTCCAGTAATAAAGCCGGCTTGTTCAGATGCTAAGTAAACAACCATCGAAGCAATTTCTTCTGCACGACCTAACCGTTTCATTGGAACACTATTTGCCATCTCGGCTAAAACCTCTTCGTGCGAAACTCCAGATGTTTTCTCTTTCACTAGTGCTAATTCGTATAAGCGAGAAGTAAGAGTAAATCCAGGAGCAACGTTATTAACTGTAATATTATGTTGACCAACATCGTTGCTTAAAGTTTTTGAAAAGGCTGTTACAGCACTGCGTAATGAGTTTGAAAGCATTAAATTATCTATGGGTTGTTTAACAGATTTGGATGTGATATTAATAATTCTGCCCCACTTTTTAGCCTTCATTCCAGGTAGAATTTCACGTGTCATACGCACAACGCTTAGTAATACTTGGTCAACAGCATTCATCCAATTTTCATCATTCAAATCATCAAAGGTTCCTGGAACAGGACCACCACAGTTGTTAACTAATATATCAATATCTCCAAAACTACTTTTTGTCATTTTCACAATTTCAATAATATCTTCTGGATTATTTAAATCGCAAACTCCCCAAATTGGTTCTACTCCACAACTTTTTTTAATTTCACTGGCAGCTTCAATTATATTTTTTTGATTGCTTGAACAGATAACAACTTTGCAACCTTCGTTAATTAATATTTCCGCTGTTGCTTTTCCAATGCCCTTACTTGATGCAGTTATTAGAGCGACTTTACCTTTTAGTTTTAAGTCCATGAAATATCCTTTGCCTTAACAATTTAAATAATCATACTTTGTAAAATGTTTGTGAATTAGTAAAATAATTATAATTT
>JAQICK010000164.1 GCA_027858595.1 Melioribacteraceae bacterium | reverse complement strand
AATTATTACTTCCACTACAAAAAAAGAATAAATTAGAAGTAACAACTCATAAGAAAACTGAAAGAGAAACAACCAAACACCAGTGGGTATCAGAAATAAAATACAAGGGTCATATTCTTAATTGGATAAAAACAGAAGAAAATAACAAAAAGTATGTTTTTGTTACATCTCTAAAAATTACAAATAGAACAGCGACTCAAATAAGTTTTTCTGGTCGTTTAAGGTGGAAAATAGAGAACGAAGGTTTTAATGACCAAAAGAACGGTGGGTATGAATTAAAACACAAATACTCCGAAGTAAGTTTGAGGGCTACAAAGAATTACTATCAAGCATTGCAAATAGCACACATGATAAATCAATTGGTAGTATTGGGGCAAAAATTAAAAACTTATCTCAAAAGGAAAATTACAATAAAGCATCTTTGGAATGAACTTCTCGCTTTTCTAAAATATGGCTCTCTTGATGAGGATTACTTAAAAATATCACTTGAAACAAGAGTTCAAATCAGATTAGAATAATTATCTGAATAAGTGAGGGCAACAGTTAAATAATGGAAAAGAAAAGATATGAACTAAAAAAATATTGAGATAGACAAAAATTAGATAAGCACTAGGCTGACAAAGGAATTACTCTAAATTACCATATTTGAAGGTGTTACTTGAAGTATAATTATTTAAACCCTGAATCGCTGATATAACAACTATTTCTTGATTATCAAGTTCACTTTAATTAAATTTGTAAGCTAAATTTGAAATAGAATGTCGATGCAAATAAAATTCACAAATTATAAAAATGGTCTCCACCAGTTTGACTTTAAGACTAGTGTAGGCGAACTTGGTCTAGAAGAAAAATTTAATGGCAATGTTCTATTAAATTGTGAAATGGATAAATCATCTACTCAGATTGTATTAAAATGTAATCTTCAACTTACAGCAAAGTATATTTGTGATAGATGTACGTTAGAATTTGAAGATAAAATAACAACAAAGTTTAAGAGCATCTACTTTATTACTTATAGTAAAAAGAATGATGAGGTTGATGAAAATGGAATTTATTATTTGTCGCCAGATGATGACAAAATAGATTTATCCATTGATACAGTGGGAAATGCACTTTTAGCAATTCCAATGAAAATTCTTTGTAATGAAGATTGTAAGGGGCTTTGTTCGATGTGTGGTATTAACCAAAATGAAAATGAATGTAATTGTGTAGCAGATACTAGTAATCCCATTTGGGACAAATTATTAGAGTTAAAAGGAAAATTAAATTAAAATAAGGCAGTGTTATGGCGCATCCAAAACGGAAGATATCCAAAAGTAGAAGAGACAAAAGAAGAACTCATTACAAAGCAACAGCTCCAACATTAACCGCATGTTCAAATTGTGGTGAAATGAAATTGAACCATAGAGCATGTCCAAGTTGTGGATATTATGCTGGTCGTTCAATGTTTGTTCCTGCATCATAAAAGAGTTTTAATATGACAAACGACACTAAATCTAAGTGTGCAATTGCAATAGATGCAATGGGTGGAGATTTTGCTCCGCACAATGCTGTTGTTGGAGCAATTGAGGCTTTCCACGAGGCAAAAGATTTCGATTTGTATCTTGTTGGGAAAACAGATGAAATTAAGGATGTAATTAGTAAGAACAATCTTAATTTCAATTCTGATTTTATTGTTCATGCCGATCAAGTTATTGATATGCACGATCATCCAACTGATACAATGAAAAAAAAACCAAATTCCTCAATGGCAGTTGGTGCTAAGTTAGTTAAAACTGGTAAAGCCCATGCCTTTGTGAGTGCTGGCAATACTGGTGCAATGGTAGTTAATTCAATTTTTGGAATGGGACGTATCAAAGGAGTCTCACGTCCAACGCTAACAGCTCCGCTCCCGAATAGCAACGATGGCTTTACATTTTTAGCCGATGTTGGTGCTTTCGTCGATTCTAAACCTCAACATATTTTTGAATTTGCATTACTTAGTTCAATTCTTTTAAGAGAAATTTATGGAATTAAGAATCCACGCGTTGGACTTATAAACGTTGGCGAAGAGGATAGTAAAGGATATAAGTTAACCTCCGATACTGCTAAATTGCTAAGAGAATCGGACCTGAATTTTATTGGAAATGTTGAGGGTAACGATATTTTTAAAGGTACAGCCGATTTAATTGTTTGTGATGGTTTTATTGGAAATATTCTCTTAAAGTTTGCCGAGAGTATGCCAAGTTTTCTTAAAGCAGCAATCAAAAATTATTCTAACAAAAGTCTAGCAAACAAGTTAAGGGTTTCTCCTTTTGGATTTCCACCAACAAAACGTGCTTTTAAAGAATCTCTCAGTAAGGCCGATCCAGATAATGTGGGAGGATTACCTTTGCTTGGAGTAAATGGTATAAGTATTATTGGTCATGGGTCAAGTTCAACTCTTGCAATTAAAAATATGGTTTTAGCTGCAAGAAAAATGTATAATAAAAATTTGATTATAAAAATTAAGGAAGAACTTACTCGTTATGCAGAAAAAAAATAAATTGTATTCCGCTGTTATTACTGGCGTTGGTATGTATGTGCCAGAAAAAGTTTTAGATAATAAATATTTTGAATCAATTCTTGACACAAATGATGAGTGGATAAGAACTAGAACTGGAATTAGTGAACGAAGAGTTCTCGAAGAGGGCGGAACTAGTGTGCTTGCAACAAAAGCTGTTGAAGATTTGCTGAAATCTACAAACACAGATCCGTTGGATGTTGATGTAATTATTATTGCAACTATAACGCCAGATATGGCTTTCCCAGCAACAGCAGCTTTAGTTCAAGATAATATTGGTGCTAAAAATGCTTGGGGATATGATTTATCTGCTGCATGTTCTGGCTTCCTTTTTGCAATGCAATCAGGTACAAGTTTAATTGAAAGTGGTCAATATAAAAAAGTTGTTGTCGTTGGTGCTGAAAAAATGAGTTCGATACTTGATTACACAGATAGAAACACATGTCTTCTATTTGGTGATGGTGCTGCTGCAGTTTTATTAGAGCCATCAGAAGATTTAAATATTGGCGTTCAAGATTCAATTTTAAGAACAGATGGTTCTGGAAAAGATGCTTTATTTATGAAAGCTGGTGGTAGTCTTCACCCAGCTAGTCATGAAACTGTAGATAACCGCGAGCATTTTGTATATCAAGATGGTAAAGCCGTTTTCAAGGTTGCTGTAAAAGGAATGGCGGATATTTCAGTAGAAATTATGGAAAAGAATGGACTTAAAAGTGAGGACATCGCCTATCTAGTTCCACATCAAGCAAACCTTAGAATTATTGATGCAACTGCAAAAAGAATGGGAATTCCACCTGAAAAAGTCACAATTAATATTGCAAAATATGGAAACACAACTGCTGCTACAATTCCACTATGTTTAGCTGAATATTATAGAGATGGAAAATTCAAGAAAGGCGACAATCTAATTCTTGCAGCATTTGGTGCAGGTTATACTTGGGGATCAATGCACATTGTTTGGGGAATTGATTAGGTGAGTAAAATTGCTTTTGTTTTCCCTGGACAGGGTTCACAATATGTTGGAATGGGAAAGGATTTGTATAACTCCTCAAAAGAGTTAATGGATTCTGCCGATTCGGCTATTGGAATTTCGTTAACAGATATCATGTTTAATGGTCCAATGGATTCTTTAAAGCAAACGGATATTACTCAGCCTGCAATATTTTTGCACAGTATTTCTGTTTTCAATAAAATTAAAAGTCTCAAACCTGATATGGTTGCTGGGCATTCTCTCGGAGAGTATTCGGCACTTGTTGCTTCCGGTTCACTTGACGCAATAGATGCACTTAAACTAGTAAGAACTCGTGGTCAAGCTATGCTCCAAGCTGGCATTGAACAACCGGGAACAATGGCTGCAATTATTGGATTAAGTCCAGAAAAGGTTGATGAAATTTGTAAAAAAGTTTCCGAAACTAATATTGTGCAAAGTGCAAATTTTAATTCTCCAGGACAAGTTGTAATCTCTGGTTCTATTGAAGGAGTTCATTCTGCAATGGTTTTTGCTAAAGAAAACGGAGCAAAGCTTGTTAAAGAATTAGTTGTAAGTGGTGCTTTTCATTCTCCGCTTATGGCTTCTGCTAAAGAAAAATTATTAGCAAAATTAAATACAACAAAAATTGATAATGCAACAATTCCGGTTTATGCAAATGTGACAGCTATGCCAGTTACTAAAAAAAATGAAATTAGTAAATTATTATTTGAACAATTATCTACCCCGGTTAGATGGGAAGAGACAATTAAAAATATGATAGCTGATGGTGCAACAAAATTTTATGAAATTGGTCCAGGTAAAGTTTTACAAGGATTGATAAAAAGAATTGATAAAAATGTAGAAATTTTTGGAATTGAAAAATTCAGCGACATTGAGTCTTTGAATAATTTTAAAGATATTCCATAATTAATGCAAGTGGAAATATAATACGTTATATCGTATATTATTTTGTAAAAAAAAACATTTAAGTAGTTTTAAATGGTTTATAAAAATGGAAGATAAAAAATTGAGAGCAATTGTCACTGGCGGTTCTAGAGGAATTGGAAAAGCTATTTTAATTGAACTTGCAAAAAGAAATTGTATCAGTGTAATGTTTTCGGATGTAACCGTTGAAGGTGATAATTTTGATGTACATGCAAAAAAGATAGAAGATGAAATAGGTAATGGAACAAAAGTTTACGGTTTTAAAGCCGATGCATCTAAATTTGACGAAGCTGAAGCAACAGTTGAAGCTGCAATAGAAAAAATGGGCGGTGTTGATATAATGATAAACAACGCTGGTATTACAAGAGATAATCTTTCAATGAGAATGACCGAAGCAGATTTTGATTTGGTTATTAATATTAATCTTAAAAGTGTTTTTAATTATACCAAAGCCGCAATGACACCCATGATGAAAAAACGATTTGGAAAAATAGTAAATATAGCTTCAGTTGTTGGTTTAATGGGAAACGCAGGACAATCTAATTATTCAGCTTCAAAAGCTGGTGTTATTGGTTTTACAAAATCAATGGCGAGAGAATTATCATCTCGTAATATTAATGTAAATGCAATTGCACCTGGCTTCATAGAAACAGATATGACAGCAAAATTAAATGATAATCAAAAAGAAGCATTACTAACTAATGTTCCATTAAAAAGAATGGGACAGCCTGAAGATATTGCTAGAGCAGTTGCTTTCCTTTGTAGCTCTGACGCGGATTATATAACAGGGCAAGTATTGACTGTTGATGGTGGAATGGTAATGTAGCAATTATTAAATGATCCAAATAAACAAAAGGAGTTAAAATGGATATCGAAGCAAAAGTAAAAGAAATAATTATGGACAAGTTAGGCGTTGAAGAATCACAAATTTCTGACGAAGCATCATTTACAAATGATCTTGGTGCTGATTCATTAGACATCGTTGAACTAGTTATGGGTTTTGAATCAGAATTTGATGTCTCAATTCCTGACGAAGATGCTGAAAAAATTGGAACTGTTGGTGACGCAGTAAAATATTTAACTGAATTAAAAGGGTAGTATTAGTTTTTGAGATTGTAATAAAAGTGAACGATTTACTTTTATACAATCTCATTTTTTACTTTTAAAGGAGATTGTAAAATGAGTACGAGACGTGTTGTAATTACAGGACTAGGAGCAATTACCCCAATTGGAAACACTGTTGAAGAGTTTTGGAATGGATTAGTTGAAGGCAAAAATGGTGCTGGTCTAATTACAAAATTTGATACCGAAGGTTTTGCAACAAAATTTGCTTGTGAAGTAAAAAACTTTAATGTAGAAGAATATATTAGTAAAAAAGAAGCTAAAAGAATGGATTTGTATGCTCAGTTTGCAGTAGCTTCATCTACAATGGCTATGGAAGATGCAAATTTTAATCTTGAATCTGTTGACCTTGAAAGATTTGGTGTGATATATGGTAGTGGAATTGGGGGCATGCAAACATTTGAAAACCAAACAAAGAATTATATGAATGGTGGACCTCGTAGAATTTCCCCTTTCTTTATTCCAATGATGATTTCTGATATAGCGGCCGGACAAATTTCAATTAAGTATGGTTTGAAAGGTGCTAATTATGCAACAACTTCTGCTTGTGCAACTTCCACTCATGCTATTGCTGATGCATTTTTTATGATTCAGCGTGGCTCTGCAGATGCAATTGTTTCTGGTGGAGCAGAAGCTTCAATAACACCAATGGCAATTGGCGGATTTAATTCAGCTCGTGCAATTTCTACTTGGAATGATAGACCAACCGAAGCGTCTCGTCCGTTTGATAAAGATAGAAATGGTTTTGTTATGGGTGAAGGTGCTGGTACACTTATACTTGAAGAACTTGAACATGCTAAAAAACGTGGTGCGAAAATTTACGGTGAAATTATTGGTGCTGGTTTAACCGGTGATGCATACCATGTTACTGCCCCAGCTCCTGAGGGTGAAGGTGCTTATAGGTCAATGCGTGAAGCTCTACGTGATGGTGGAATAAAACCTGAGGAAGTTGATTATATTAACGCCCATGGTACTTCAACCAATCTGAATGATCTTAATGAAACAAAAGCCATTAAAAAATTATTTGGTGAACATGCTTATAAAGTTGCAATAAGTTCCACTAAGTCTATGACAGGGCATTTATTAGGAGCTACAGGTGCTATAGAATCAATAGCTTGTATTCTTGCAATTCAGGATTCAGTTGTGCCACCAACAATTAATTTAGATGTACCAGATCCAGAATGCGATTTGAATTATACTCCAAAAGTCGCTATTGAAAAAAACATTGATTATGCAATAACAAATACTTTTGGATTTGGCGGACATAATTCAACATTGCTTTTCAAAAAATATAGTGCTTAGTATTTAATATAATATTTAATTATAATTTAACTAATACGTAAAGTTATAAGTGCCTAAAGTTAATTGGTCTTAAGATTTTTAAACTTAAACAGCTCACTTTAGACATTTAATAGCTTGGAACTAAAAGTTATTAAATTGAAATTATTCAACAAATTATTTTTGTTTTTTAGTAAGAAATCTGAATCTGAAAAAGTTTCCGATTTTGAGCGTGAAAAATTAAATAAACTTTCCGAAAAATTAAAATTACATTTTAACAATCCTCTACTTTATGCTAAAGGTCTAACACATAGATCTTATTTAGAAAAAAACACAGTGCTAAATAAATCGAATGAAAGGCTTGAATTCCTTGGTGATGCAGTTCTTGGTGTAATTGTGGCAGAAATTCTTTTTGCTAAATTTCCTGATGAAGATGAAGGGTTTTTAACTAAAGCACGTTCTCATATAGTTGATAAAAAAGCACTCATTGAATCGGCAACTAGACTTGGGTTAAAAAAGTATTTACTATACGATCATCGCTTTATTAAAGATACAGAGGAAGGAATTAAAACAATTCTTTCCGATTGCATGGAAGCACTTATTGGTGCTATTTATATAGATCAAGGAATTCAGGAAGCTGAAAAATTTGTTATTAAGTGGGTTGTAAAACCGAATTTAGAATCAGGGAATTACCAAGTAGATAAGAACTATAAAGGGCAATTATTGGAACTCACACATCTAAAAAAATTACCACCACCAGAATACCTATTAGTTAGTTCTGATGGCCCAGATCATAATAAGGAATTTATTATTGTAGTTCAAATTGATGAAACTAAATACGGAATAGGTAGAGGAAGAAATAAAAAAGGGGCTGAACAAGAGGCTGCAAAACGTACTTTATTGAGCTTAAATCAATAAAAATTTATATCTAAAATCTTATTCCTATAAGATATCAATTCTTTATTTATATTTACTCCTTATATATTATTCAACTTTTTGATTGAGGTAAGCTTAATGAATTTTGAAATTTCAGATAAATTCGTTGACCGTCATATTGGTCCGAATCAAGTCGAATTAAATGAAATGCTAGAAGAAATAGGATTTAAATCCACAGAAGAATTACTTGATAAAGTAATTCATAAATCTATAAGATTAAAGAATGAAATTGATATTGGTAAAGAAGTTAGTGAGTTTGAATTACTAACTGACATAAAAACCATTGCAAAGAAAAACAAAGTTTTCAAAAGTTTCATAGGGCTTGGATATTATCCAACAATAACTCCCGCAGTAATTCAAAGGAATATTTTTGAGAACCCAGGTTGGTACACACAATACACACCCTACCAAGCAGAAATATCTCAAGGTAGGCTAGAGGCACTTCTTAATTACCAAACGATGGTTGCTGATTTAACAGCATTGCCATTAACAAACGCATCGCTACTTGACGAAGCCACGGCTGCTGCAGAAGCAATGTTTATGTTTTACAATTCACGCAAGAAGGATAGAAAAAATTCTAATGTATTTCTCGTTGCTGATGATATTTTTCCACAGACTTTGGACGTACTTAAGACAAGAGCAAACCCTATTGGAATTGAATTACGAATTGTTTCAATAAAAGATTTTGAATTGACCGATGACATTTTTGGAATGATTGTGCAATACCCTAATGCTGATGGAGAGATTATTGATTATTCCGACTTGTTTGCAAAGGCAGAGGAGAAAGCAATTTTCAAAGTTGTTGCGGCTGATTTATTGAGTCTATCACTGTTAAAAGCTCCTGGAGAATTTGGTGCCGATTGTGCTGTTGGTTCAACTCAACGCTTCGGTGTTCCAATGGGATTTGGAGGACCACATGCTGGATATTTTGCAACAAAAGAAATGTTTAAACGACAAATTCCTGGACGAATTATAGGCGTATCGGTTGATAGTAACGGAAATCCAGCTTTAAGAATGGCATTGCAAACTAGGGAACAGCACATCAAACGCGAAAAAGCTACAAGCAACATTTGTACTTCTCAAGTACTACTTGCAATAATGGCGGGCATGTACGCAGTTTATCACGGTCCTGTTGGAATTAATAATATTGCTACACGAATAAATAAACTTGCAACTTTGCTAGCCGAAGTACTACAGAACACATCCGTTACTCAAATTAATAAAAACTATTTTGACACAATAAAATTAAGATTTGACAATTTAGATATTGTAAAAACTATTAATAAAATTGCTATTAGTAAATCAATAAATCTTAGATACATTGATGAGGTAACAATTGGAATTTCTATTTCGGAAATGACTTTACTTGATGATATTATTGAAATTGCTAATGTTATAAGAGAAGCAATAAGCGAAAGCAAAATATCAATTGACGATGTTAATGCAATTAAGAAACTTGAAGAATCCTACAACAATTCAATAAAAAGAGAATCAGAATATTTAACTCACAAAGTTTTTAATTCTTACCATTCTGAAACTGAGTTAATGCGTTATGCAAAAAAATTAGAAAATAAAGATTTATCGTTAACAACATCGATGATTCCTTTGGGTTCATGCACTATGAAGCTAAATGCAGCGGCTGAACTTTATCCAGTTTCTTGGAGTGAGTTTAACCAATTACATCCTTTTGCACCAGTAAATCAGGCAGAAGGTTATTTAGAGTTGTTTAAGGAATTTGAAGAACAGATTTGTGAAATTACGGGCTTTGCTGCCGCATCAATTCAACCAAACTCTGGTGCTCAAGGCGAATATGCTGGTCTTATGGTTATTAGAGAATATCATAAAAACAGAGGTGATGGACATAGAAATATTGTATTAATTCCATCATCCGCACATGGAACTAATCCAGCAAGCTCAGTAATGGCGGGCAATAAAGTAGTTTTAGTTGCTTGCGATGATTACGGAAATGTTTCTCTCGAAGATTTAAAAGCAAAAGCTGAGGAACACAAAGATAATCTCTCAGCAATGATGCTTACATATCCATCAACACATGGTGTTTTTGAGCATAAAGTTATTGACATGTGTGAAATTATTCATGAGAATGGTGCACAAGTATACATGGATGGTGCAAATATGAATGCTCAAGTTGGCTACACTAATCCAGCTATAATTGGAGCAGATGTATGTCACTTGAATCTTCATAAAACTTTTGCAATTCCACATGGTGGTGGTGGTCCTGGCGTTGGACCAATTTTAGTTGCAAAACATCTAGTCGAGTTTTTACCTGGACACTCTGTAGTGGATATTAATAAATCTAAATCTATTTCAGCTGTTTCTGCAGCTCCTTGGGGAAGTGCGTCAGTTATTCCTATATCATATGCATACATAAAAATGATGGGAAGTACTGGATTGAAAGAAGCTACAGCTGCAGCAATTATCAACGCAAATTATATTAAAGCCAAACTTCAAAATTATTTTCCTGTTTTATATACTGGAGTTAATGGAAATGTTGGGCACGAATTAATTTTTGATATACGAGAATTTAAAGTAACTGCCGGAATTGGAGTTGTTGATATCGCCAAAAGGCTTATGGATTATGGATATCATGCCCCTACAGTTTCGTTTCCTGTTGGAGGAACATTGATGGTTGAACCAACCGAAAGTGAATCAAAAGTTGAATTAGATAAATTCTGTGATGCAATGATTTCAATTAGCAATGAAATTAAGCAAATTGAAAATAATGAAATGGATAAAGTAGATAATCCTTTAAAAAATGCACCGCATACTTGTAGTGAAGTAACTAAAGATAATTGGAGCCATTCATACTCACGCGAAGTTGCTGCATTTCCATTTGAGCAAAGTAGAGAATATAAATATTGGCCATCTGTTGGAAGAGTTGATGATGCTTACGGAGATAGAAATTTAGTTTGCAGTTGTTTACCAATCAGTGAATACGAAGGGGACTAAATGAATATATGTGAAATTTTAAAAGGGTCTAAAACAATTGCCGTTGTAGGCATTTCTAGTAACCCTAACAGAACTAGTAGAATGATAGCTGACTATCTTATTGCAGTTGGGTATAACGTAGTTGGCGTAAATCCTGGTAAACCTAAAATTGATGGAATAGATGTGTATGCAAAACTTACTGATATTCCGTTTGATATTGATATTGTCGATGTATTCAGAAAGCCAGAGGATATTCCACAAATAATTCCAGATGTTCTTGCAATCAATCCTAAAATTCTTTGGTTACAGTTAGGCATTAGAAACGATGATGCTGTTAAACCTTGTATTGATAAAGGGATAACTACTATTCAAGATAAATGTATAAAGATAGAACATAACATCTGTTTCTAATATGGGGGAGCAAACTTTATCTTTATATCAAAAAAAATAATAATACAAATAGTTCTAATATTTCTGATTAGCCTATCAGCATTATTTGCACAGAGTGTTACTACAGAGGTAAATGTTGGAAACGATAGTTTTATTGTTGATGAGATAGTTATTTCTGGAAATGAACGAACCAAAGAATTTATAATATTAAGAGAACTTACCTTTACTGTTGGCGATACTGTTAATAGTGAAATATTATTTTTAAATCGTGAACGAATATTC
>JAQICK010000383.1 GCA_027858595.1 Melioribacteraceae bacterium | reverse complement strand
AAATCTGCGTGTAAAAGAATTCCAATAATTTTGTCTTTATGAAGAGGGTTCAAAAACTTCAATGAATAATTTTACTTGCTTTATTTTAGAATAACTTATATTTTAGTAGCTCGTTTCTTTTAGATTTTGACATATGGGCAGGCGCCAAAGCTGGAGAGTTGGGGCGGACTGTAAATCCGTTGGCTAAGCCTGAGGGGGTTCGATTCCCTCCCTGCCCACAAATGATGTTTTTGAAGGAGAGTAAAAATCCTATTTTTATTCGTACTTCGCTAAATATCTAATAAATAACGTTTATAAAATTTATAAGCGGGGGTAACTCAATTGGTAGAGTCACAGCCTTCCAAGCTGTTGGTTGCGAGTTCGAGCCTCGTCTCCCGCTCAATGTTTTCCGAAAGGGAGGCGATGTGTTATTGAATATTGCTAACGTAGCTCAGTTGGTAGAGCACATCCTTGGTAAGGATGAGGTCGTCGGTTCAAGTCCGATCGTCAGCTCAAAATTAGGTTTAAAATTATTCAGTGATTAAGTTTTTTTGTAAAAAGGTACAGTAGTTCCAGTGCATCGGAATAAAATTTAAGTTAAAAATAAATGCAATAAGTTTTAACGAGGAAATGAAATGGCAAAAAGTAAGAATGCAAGACAAACGATTATTTTAGAAAGCACAGCAGGTACTGGATATCGTTATAATACAAAGAAAAACAAAAGAGAACATCCAGCAAGAGTTGAATTTAGGAAATACGACCCTGTAGTTCGTAAGCATGTAGTTTTTAAAGAAACTAAATAAAATTTATGATACGAGAGTAGTTCAATTGGCAGAGCAGCGGTCTCCAAAACCGCAAGTTGGGGGTTCGAATCCCTCCTCTCGTGCAACTATTCAAAATTGGTAAATAGTAATGAAAGAAAAAATAGTTAATTTTTTTACAGATGTTGTCAAGGAAATGAAAAAAGTTACTTGGCCTACACAAGATGAATTGAAAGAATCAACAGTAATAGTAATTGTTACTTGTTTGATACTTGCAGCGTTTACATATCTTATTGATATGAGTATAACACAAATATTTCAAGGAATTTTTTAACAGTGGAAGAAAACACACAAGCAAAATGGTATGTAGTAAGAACCTTTTCTGGTCATGAGAATAAGGTAAAGACTATTGTAGATCTCGAATTAGCTGATAATGAAGATTTACGTGCTCGAATTGTTGAGTTATTGGTTCCTACAGAAAAAGTATTTGAGATAAAAGATGGAAAAAAGAAAACTAAGATTCGTAACTTTTTCCCGGGGTATGTTTTATTAAATGCTGATTTAGATAACAAAGTAATAGATTTTATTACTAATACACCTTCGATAATGGGGTTTTTAGGTAATCAAAACAAACCTTCTCCTTTACTTCCAGCAGAAGTTAAAAGAATTATTGGAAGAATTACTCAAGATAAGGATACTGAAAAAACAGATACAATTTTCAGAACTGGGGATTTAATAAAAATCATCGATGGTCCTTTCAATAACTTTTCAGGTACTATTGAAGAAGTTAATGAAGAAAAAATGAAAATTAAAGTAATGGTTTCAATTTTTGGAAGAAAAACTCCAGTAGAAATTGATTTCACACAAGCAGAATTAGAAAAGTAAATTATAATAAAAGGTTGAGTTATGGCTAAGAAGATTACTGGTTACATTAAGTTGCAAATCCCTGCTGGGCAAGCAAATCCATCACCACCAGTTGGACCTGCATTAGGTCAAAAAGGTGTTAACATAATGGAGTTTTGTAAGCAATTTAATGCTAAAACTTCAGGAGATTCTGGATTAATAATTCCCGTTGTAATAACAGTGTTTGCAGATAAATCATTCACATTTATTACAAAAACACCACCAGCGGCAGTTTTATTAAAGAAAGACCTTAACTTAAAAAGTGGTTCTGGAGAACCAAATAAAACAAAAGTTGCAAAAGTTACTAAAGCTCAGTTACAAGAAATTGCTGAGGCTAAAATGGTAGATTTAAATGCTAATGATATTGAACATGCTATTAGTATGATTGCTGGAACAGCCCGTAGTATGGGTATAACGGTTGAAGGATAATTAAAAGTTTATATAAATTAGGTTGGAAAAAATGAAAGTGTCAAAAAGAGTAAAATCCTTGAAAGAAAATCTAGACTTAAAAAAAGAGTATAGTATTGAAGACGCAGTAAAACTTTTGCAAGATAGTTCTAAAGTTAAATTTGTTGAATCTTTAGATTGTGCTATTAGATTAGGTGTTGATCCGCGACATGCAGACCAAAATATTAGAGGTACTGTTAGCTTACCACATGGAACAGGTAAAGAAGTAAAAGTTCTTGTTGTTGCAAAGGGTGCTAAAGCTGAAGAAGCTCTTGCTGCTGGAGCTGATTTTGCGGGTTTTGAGGAATATATTGAAAAAATCAAAGAAGGCTGGGCTGATGTTGATGTAGTAATTGCTTCTCCTGATACAATGGGTGAACTCGGTAAACTTGGTCGTATTTTAGGACCACGTGGATTAATGCCAAACCCAAAGAGTGGTACAGTTACAATGGATGTTGCAAGCGCAGTTAAAGAAGTGAAAGCAGGAAAAATAGAATTTCGTGTTGATAAAACAGGTATTGTTCATACTACATTAGGTAAACTTAATTTTGAAACAGTCCAATTAGTAGATAACGCAAAAGCATTTGTTGACAAAATTAATGCAATGAAACCATCTGCATCAAAAGGAACCTATGTGAAAAGTTTATATCTAAGTAGCACAATGGGACCTGGAATTCATATTTCTAAAGACAAACTTTAATAATTAAAATACGCACTCATTATATATATAATGCTTCTATAAACAGTATAAAACTGAATTAGGAAAAAGATGAACAAGACAGAAAAAAGCGAAATGGTTTCTCTTATTAAAGAGAAATTCGAGCAATCTACTGCTATGTATTTGGTTGATTATTCTGGAGTAACTGTTGAACAAATCAGTGGTTTACGCCGTGATTTCAGCAAGGAAGGTGTTAGCTATAAAGTATATAAAAATACTTTAGTAAAAAGAGCTATTGCTGAAATTGGTGGATATGAAGAACTTAATGATCAATTAGTTGGTATGATTGGAATTGCATTTGCGGATGAAAATTACGTTGCTCCTGCCAAAATCATCAAAAACTTTAACGAAAAGAATAAGAAATTCGATTTCAAGGCCTGCTACATAGAATCTACATTCTATGGCGAAGATCAACTACAAACCCTGGCTTCTATGCCTACCAAAGACGAAGTTATGTCTAGTATTGTTGGCAGCATTGCTGCTCCGGCATCAGGAATTGTTGGTTCAATAAATGCAGTTATTAGAGATCTTGTTAGTGTAATTGATGAAGTAGGAAAAACAAAAGCCGCATAATTTTATAAAAGATTAATTTAATTAGGAGATATACAAAATGTCAGAAAAAATATTAGAAATAGTAGAAAAAATTAAAGCCCTTACTTTAGTTGAAGCTTCTGAGTTAAAAACAGCTTTAGAAGATGAATTTGGTGTTTCAGCAGCAGCTCCAGTAATGATGGGTGCAGCACCAGTTGGTGCAGCAGCAGAAGTTGAAGAACATACTGAATTTGTTGTTATTGTTGCAAGTTTTGGTGAGAAAAAAATCAATGTAATTAAAGTAGTTAGATCTCACACTGGTTTAGGACTTAAAGAAGCTAAAGAATTAGTTGACGGTGCTCCAAAAACTGTTAAAGAAGGTGTAAGTAAAGACGAAGCTGATAAAGTTAAAGCAGAGCTTGAAGAAGCTGGTGCAACTGTAGAAATAAAATAATTTTTTTAAAACAAATTATTAGTTTCTAAATTTTCCAATGTGGTAAGACGGTGAAATGCGTCTTACCACTTTATATATTTTAAAAATAATTAAATGCAACAATAATTTCCAATTATTATTAGGGAGGTCAGGGTTGGATAAATATAAAAAAAACAAAACGACGAACCGTATTACTTTTGAGTCCATTACTCCTGCCATTAAACAGCCAAACCTGTTAAATATTCAGGTTGAATCGTTTGAAGAATTTGTTCAAAGAGATGTAGCTCGAGACAAAAGAGAGAATAGAGGATTGCAAGAAGTTTTTACTAATAACTTCCCAATTTTTGACAATAAAGAATTTTATAGATTAGACTTTGTTGATTTTCATATAGAGAAACCTCGTTTTTCTATTCAAGAATGTCAAGAACGTGGTTTAACTTTTAGTTCGCCACTTAAGGCAAAACTAAGATTATCTACAAAGGATGATGAGACGGAAGAATATGTAAACTCTATTGAACAAGAAGTTTACCTTGGCAATTTGCCTTTTATGACTGAAAAGGGAACTTTTGTTATAAATGGTGCCGAAAGAGTAGTTGTTAGTCAACTACATCGTTCTCCTGGTGTTGCTTTTGGTCAAACACGTCATCCAAACGGAACTCCTATTTACTCTGCTCGTATTATTCCTTTCCGTGGTTCATGGGTTGAATTTGCTACAGATATTAATCATGTAATGTATGTTTATATAGATAGACGGAAGAAATTTCCTGCTACAACTCTTTTGAGAGCATTAAACTATACTACTGATGAAGAAATTCTAAACCTTTTCAATTTAGTTGAAGAGATAGATGTTAAAAAATTAGATCCTCAAAATCATCATGGTAGAATTTCTGCCGAAGATGTTATTGATATGGATACCGGTGTAATTTTTGTTACAAAGAATGATGAATTAACTGAAGAAATTATTGATGATATTAAAGTCTCTGATATTAAAAAAATTAAAATCATTACTGGCGATACTAACACCGATCAAGATTTAATTCTTAATACTTTACATAAAGATACATCTATTTCTAAAGAAGAAGCTCTTTTTGCTATCTACAGGCAATTACGTACTGGAGAAGCACCAGATGTTGAAACAGCAGAAGCTTTAATTGAAATATTTTTATTCAACGCAAAACGATACGATTTAGGTGATGTTGGTCGTTTTAGAATGAACGATAAATTAAATTTAGATATTCCTAAAGACACTCGTGTTCTTACAATTGAAGATATTGTTGCAATAATGAAAAGTATTATTCTATTGAAGAATGGTAATGTATCAGTTGATGATATAGATCATCTAGGAAATAGAAGAATTAGAACTGTTGGCGAACAATTACAACAACAGTTTAATGTTGGTCTTGCACGTATGGCTCGTACTATTAGAGAACGTATGAATATGCGTGATAACGAAAACATGCAACCACAAGATTTAGTTAATGCTCGTACAATTAGTGCTGTTATTAACGCATTTTTCGGAACCAATCATTTATCTCAAGTTATGGATCAAACAAATCCTCTTTCTGAATTAACTCATAAAAGAAGAATTTCTGCTTTAGGACCTGGTGGTCTTACTAGAGAAAGAGCAGGTTTTGAAGTACGTGATGTTCACCATTCTCATTATGGTCGTTTATGTCCAATTGAAACTCCTGAAGGTCCAAATATTGGTCTTATTTCTTCATTAACTTTATATGCAAGAGTTAACAACTTTGGATTTTTAGAAACTCCTTATAGAAAAGTAAAAGATGGAAAAGTTTCTAAAAATGTAGATTACTTAAGTGCTGATCAAGAAGATGAATTCATTATTGCTCAGGCGAATGCTCCAATTAATGAACAAGGTAAATATGTTCTTGATAGAGTTAAGTGCCGTAAACGTGGTGATTTCCCTGTTGTTACTCCATCAAATGTTCATTACATGGATGTTGCCCCTTCACAATTAGTTAGTGCTGGTGCTTCATTAATACCTTTTCTTGAACATGATGATGCAAATCGTGCGTTGATGGGTTCAAACATGATGCGTCAAGCAGTTCCGTTATTAGTTCCAGAAGCGCCGCTTGTTGGTACTGGAATGGAATATAAAATTGCACATGATTCTAAATCTCTTATTCTTGCAGAAGATAAAGGTGTTGTAGAATACGTTGATGCAGAAAAAATAATTGTTAAATATGATTCTAATCCTGAGAGTGTTGAGGCTTTAACAACATTTGATGATGAAAAAAGAGTAGAATATAAGTTAGTAAAATTTAACGGAACAAATCAAGAAACTTGTTTCAACCAACGTGCAGCTGTTGCTCTTGGTCAAAAAGTTAAAAAAGATGATGTTCTTGCCGATGGTCCTTCAATAGATGAAGGCGAATTAGCACTTGGTAAAAATGTTCTTGTTGGATTTATGCCTTGGCGCGGATATAACTTTGAAGATGCTATTGTTATCAGTGAAAGAATTGTAGCCGATGATGAATTTACATCACTTCATATTGAAGAATTTGAACTTCAAGTTCGAGAAACAAAGCGAGGTGATGAAGAGTTAACTAGAGATATTCCTAACGTAAGTGAAGAAGCTACTAAAGATCTTGACGAACGTGGAATTATTCGCGAAGGTGCTGAAGTTCAAGAAGGTGATATTTTAATTGGAAAAATAACTCCAAAAGGTGAAACAGATCCAACTCCAGAAGAAAAATTGCTTAAAGCTATTTTTGGTGATAAAGCTGGCGATGTAAAAGATGCTTCATTAAAAGCTCACCCTGGTTTAAAAGGAACAGTTATTAAGACAAGATTGTTCTCGAGAAAACGAAAAGATGCTGATGCAAAGAAAGATGAGAAAAAAGCATTAGAAACATTAGAGCACGAGTTTAGCCTAAAAAGAGCAGAACATTATGGCAAACTTATTTCAAAACTATCAAAAATTTCAGTAGATAAGAAAACAATTGGAATAAGCGATTTAGACGGTACTCTTTTATTAAGAAAAAATACTGTAATTTCTGATACTACTTTCCAAGATATAGATGATGTTACAAAATTAGATTATACCCAAGAATGGTTTTCTGATGAAGAAACTAATGGAATGATTAAAACTCTTTTTAGTAGCTACTTCAAAATTATTGCTGATTACGGTGAAGATTTTAAACGAATAAAACTTAATATTCAAAGTGGCGATGAGTTATCCCCTGGTGTTGTTCAACTTGCAAAAGTTTATGTTGCTAAAAAACGTAAACTACAAGTGGGTGATAAAATGGCTGGACGTCATGGAAATAAAGGTGTTGTGGCAAGAATAGTTCCTAAAGAGGATATGCCATATCTTGAAGATGGAACTCCAGTTGATATAGTACTTAATCCACTTGGTGTACCTTCACGTATGAATCTTGGTCAGTTGTATGAAACTGCTCTTGGTTGGGTTGGTAAAGAACTTGGTGTCAAGTTCGAAACTCCAATTTTTGATGGTGCAAAATTTGAGGAGGTTGAAAGCTTTATTGAGAAAGCCGGTCTTCCTGTTGGTAGTAAAACAACTATGATTGACGGACGTACAGGTGAGAAATTTCATCAAAAAGTTACTTGCGGTTTTATTTATATGCTCAAGTTAGGTCATATGATTGACGATAAACTTCATGCTCGTTCTATAGGACCATACTCATTAATAACTCAGCAACCTCTCGGTGGTAAAGCACAATTTGGTGGTCAGCGTTTTGGTGAGATGGAGGTTTGGGCACTTGAAGGTTATGGTGCATCCAACATCTTACAAGAAGTTTTAACTGTTAAGAGTGATGATGTTGAAGGACGTGCTAAAACTTACGAAGCAATTGTGAAAGGCGAAAATCTTTCCCGTCCATCTGTTCCCGAAGCATTTAACGTATTAATTAAAGAATTACAAGGTTTAGGTTTAGAGATAAAGATTAACTAGTCAAACTAAATCAATAAAGTTTTAAGGAGAACATTTATGAGATTCAAATCACAAGAATCAAAAGTAAAAAATATAACTAAACTAACTATTAGTTTGGCTAGTCCTGATACTATACTATCTAGATCTCATGGTGAAGCTACAAAACCTGAAACCATAAATTATAGATCATTCAGACCAGAAAAAGATGGTTTGTTTTGTGAAAAGATTTTTGGCCCTGTTAAGGATTGGGAATGTGCTTGTGGAAAATATAAAGGTATCAGATATAAAGGAATTGTTTGTGATAGGTGTGGTGTTGAAGTAACCCAAAAGAAAGTTCGTAGAGAACGAATGGGTCATATTTATCTTGCAGTTCCTGTTGTTCATATTTGGTTTTTCAAATCGTTGCCTTCAAAGATTGGTAACATTATTGGAATGAAAACTAAAGAAATTGAAAGAGTAATCTATTACGAATCTTATGTGGTAATTAATCCAGGTAATACTGGTTTACAATTCAAAGATTTAATTTCAGAAGATCAATATTATGAAATAGTTTATTCTTTAGATTATGATAACGATTCTTTAGAAGATGATGATCCTAAGAAATTTATTGCCAAAATTGGTGGTGATGGTGTTAGAGAATTATTGAAATCAATTGATGTTGAATCTACTTTCAGGGCATTAAAAGCTCAATTAAAAATTGAAACATCTCAACAAAAAAGAGGCGATTTACTAAAACGTCTTCGTGTTTTGGAAGCATTTAGAGAGCACGAAGGTAAGGAAGCAAACAAACCAGAATGGATGGTGATGAGTATACTACCAATCATTCCACCAGAATTGCGTCCATTGGTTCCTCTTGAAGGTGGTAGATTTGCTACAAGTGATTTAAATGATCTTTATAGAAGAGTAATAATTAGAAATAATAGATTAAATAGATTAATAGACATTAAAGCTCCTGAAGTAATTTTAAGAAACGAAAAGAGAATGCTTCAAGAAGCAGTTGATGCTTTATTTGATAATTCACGTCGCGGAAGTGCTGTAAGAAGTGATGGTAACAGACCGCTTAAATCTTTAAGTGATATGCTTAAAGGAAAGCAAGGACGTTTTCGTCAAAACTTACTTGGTAAACGTGTCGATTATTCTGGTCGTTCAGTTATTGTTGTTGGTCCAGAATTAAAATTACATCAGTGCGGACTTCCTAAAAACATGGCAATTGAATTATTTAAGCCATTTGTAATTAGAAAATTAATTGAGCGTGGATTTTACAAAACTGTAAAAAGTTCTCGTAAAGCTGTAGATAGAAAAGAGCCAGTTATTTGGGATATTCTTGAAAAATTAATTGATGGACATCCAGTATTACTTAACCGTGCTCCTACACTTCACAGACTTGGAATTCAAGCTTTCCAACCAATTTTAATTGATGGAAAAGCAATTCAGTTACATCCAATGGTTTGTACAGCATTTAATGCCGATTTTGATGGTGATCAGATGGCTGTTCATGTGCCGTTATCTTATGAAGCACAATTAGAAGCATCTACTTTGATGTTATCAAGTCATAACATTCTTTCTCCACAAAACGGTAGTCCAATTGTTGTTCCTACTCAGGATATTGTTCTTGGTTGCTATTACTTAACAAAAGTAAAAGCTGGTGCTAAGGGTGAAGGAATGCTTTTCTCTGATACTCATGAAGTACAAATAGCTTTTGATAACGAAGCAGTTGAATTACACGCAAAAATTAAAGTAAAAATTAAAGGCGAATTTATTGAAACTACTGTTGGTAGAGTAATTTTCAACGAGATAGTTCCAGAAGAAATGGGATATTGGAATGAATTACTTATCAAAAAAGTATTTAGTGGATTTATATATAAAATGTTTGTGAAACTAGGAAATGTAGTTACTGCTAATTTCCTAGATAACATTAAAGAACTTGGATATAAATACTCTACTGCTGCTGGAATTTCAATTAGTTTTAGTGATATGATTGTTCCTGATGAGAAAAAAGGAATGATTGATGGCTCTAACAAAAAAGTTGCTGCAATTATGGACGAGCATGATCAAGGCTTTATTACTGATGCTGAGCGTTATAATAAAATTATTGATGTTTGGACACATACAACTAACAATGTTGCAAAATCATTGATGGAAAGAATTAAAACCGATCAACTTGGTTTCAACCCACTTCACATGATGGTTGATTCAGGTGCCAGGGGTTCGCAAGAGCAAGTACGTCAGTTAGCTGGAATGCGTGGTTTGATGATGAAACCGCAAAAATCCCTATCTGGAGCATCTGGTGAAATTATTGAAAATCCAATTGTAGCTAACTTTAAAGAAGGTCTTTCGGTGCTTGAGTATTTTATTTCTACTCATGGTGCTCGTAAAGGTCTTGCTGATACAGCACTAAAAACAGCTGATGCTGGTTACTTAACGCGTCGTTTAACTGATGTAGCACAAGATGTAATTGTTACAAAAGAAGATTGTGGTACAATTAGAGGTGTGGTTGTTTCAGCTATAAAAGATATAGAATTAGAACGTGAGCCACTTGCAGAACGTATTACTGGACGTGTTGCTCAAGAAGATATTTATGACCCTCGCACAGACGAATTAATTGTTGACGCTGGTGAAAATATTACTGAAGAAATTGCAGAAATGATTGATGATGCCTCAATTGATTCAGTGTTTATTAGAACAGCTTTAACTTGCGAATCGGAAAGAGGAATTTGTGCTAAATGTTACGGACGAAACTTAACAACCGGACATTTAGTAGAAATGGGTGAGGCTGTTGGTATTATTGCAGCTCAATCTATTGGTGAGCCAGGTACACAGTTAACACTTAGAACTTTCCATTTGGGTGGTACTTCGTCTCGTATTGCAAGTCAATCGCAAGTTGATGCTAGTGTTGATGGTAAAATTATATTTGACAAAATTCTTTTTGCAGAAAGAGAAGATTTCTTAGGAAAAGTAAAAGTAGTTACTGGTCGTCGTGGTTCACTTGGTATATTTGATGAAGATGGTAGACAAATTAAAAAATATGATATTCCTTACGGTGCAGATCTAAGAGTTGATGAGAACAAGTCTGTAAAAAAAGGACAACCACTATATAATCATGATCCTTACAATGCTGTAATCTTAACAGATATTAAAGGTATGGTAAAATTTGTTGATTTAGTTGATAGTGTTACTTTAGAACAAGTTGCCGATGAACAAACAGGTCACGTTGCAAAAGTTGTTATTGAATCAAAAGATAAAACATTAACTCCTAGTATTGTAATTACAGATGCAAGTGGTAATGAAAAAATATTCAACTTACCAACAGGTGCATATCTATCTGTCGAAGATAATTCTTCAGTATTGCCAGGAACAATTTTAGCAAAAATTTCAAAATCAGATTCCAAGAGTAGAGATATTACAGGTGGTCTTCCAAGAGTTACAGAACTTTTTGAAGCTCGAAGTCCTCATGATCCTGCGGTTGTATCTGAAATTGAAGGTCTTGTGAAATTTGGTGCCAAAAAGAAAGGATCTAGAGAAATATTAGTTTCATCTATAGATGGAATGGATGAAAAGAAATATAATGTTGCTTATGGTAAACATATTCTTGTTCAAGAAGGCGATGAAATTCCTGCTGGTGAAAAAATAACCGATGGGCCTGTTAACCCTCATGATATCTTGAAAATTAGTGGTACAAATGCTGTTCAAGAGTATCTAGTTAACGAAATTCAAGATGTTTATCGTTTACAAGGTGTTAAGCTTAATGATAAGCATATAGAAGTTATAGTACGTCAGATGTTGCGTAAACTTAGAGTAATTTCGTCAGGCGATACTTCGTTTATTGAAGAAGATTTAGTAAATAGAGTAATAATGAGCAAAACAAACAAAGTAATGCTTGAATCTGTTTTTGTTGAAAACCAAGGTGGTTCTGCATTTGAAATAGGTGAAATTCTTACTAGAACTAAAATGAGAGAAATTAACTCTGAATTAGAACGAAAAGAGAAAGAACTTATGGAATATAGAGATGCTGAACCAGCAACTTTTGATAACGTTTTACTAGGAATCACACAATCAGCATTATCTACAGAAAGTTTCATCTCTGCGGCATCGTTCCAAGAAACAACTAAAGTTTTAACTAATGCTGCAATTGCTGCAAAAGTTGATAATTTGATTGGATTGAAAGAAAATGTAGTGATGGGAGGAAAAATTCCTGCTGGAACTGGACTTAAAAAATATTCTGAAATTATTCTTACAACAGAAGAAGTTGAAGTAGAAGCTGTAATTGAAGAAGAAAGTAAAACAATTGTGGAAGAAAAGACAAAAGAAGTATAAAAAATATTAAAACATAGTTTCATGTGCTTGACTTAATTGGATATAAACGGTATATTACGAGTCTGAATTTTTAAGCACTTTTAATTTTAATGGAGGTAATTAGTGCCAACAATAAACCAGTTGGTTAGAAAAGGTCGTAAAGTTGTAAAAGCCAAAAACAAGGCTCCAGCTTTAGAAGCATGCCCTCAAAAACGAGGAGTATGTACTAGAGTTTACACAACAACACCTAAAAAGCCTAACTCAGCGTTAAGAAAAGTTGCTAGAGTGCGACTAACAAATGGACATGAAGTAACCGCCTATATTCCTGGCGAAGGTCATAATTTGCAAGAGCATTCAATAGTATTGATTAGAGGTGGAAGAATTAAAGATATTCCCGGTGTACGTTATCACATTATTCGTGGTACACTAGATACTAGCGGAGTTGACGAACGTAAGAAAAGTAGATCGAAATACGGCACTAAAAAACCTAAAAAATAATAGACTGATATGAGAAAGAGAAGAGCAGAAAAAAGATATATAAAGCCAGATCCACAACACAATGATTTACTTGTTGCAAAATTTGTAAACTATATAATGATGGACGGCAAAAAATCAACTTCAAGAAGTGTGGTTTATGAATCATTTGAAATGATTGAAAGCAAAACAAAAAAACCAGCACTCGAAGTATTTAAAAAAGCTATTAGTAATGTACAACCAATGGTTGAAGTTAAAAGCCGAAGAGTTGGTGGTGCAACATATCAAGTTCCAATGGAAGTAAGAGCGGAAAGACGTACATCTTTAGCTTTACGTTGGATCAAAAAATATGCACGAGGTAGAAAAGACAAAACAATGGCAGAAAGATTATCGGCAGAATTAATTGCTGCATCAAATGGTGAAGGTTCTGCTGTTAAGAAAAAAGATGAAGTCCATAGAATGGCAGAAGCTAATAAAGCATTTGCTCATTTCAAATGGTAATGATATGATGGAAAAGGATTAGATTAGATGGCTAGCAAAAGAGTAGAATTAAATAAAGTAAGAAACATTGGCATTATGGCTCACATTGATGCGGGTAAAACTACTACTACAGAAAGAATTCTGTATTACACTGGTAAAACCCACAGAATTGGTGAAGTACATGATGGCGGTGCTACTATGGACTGGATGGAGCAAGAAAAAGAACGTGGTATTACAATTACTAGTGCAGCGACAACAGCTTATTGGGATGGAAATCAAATAAACATTATTGATACTCCAGGTCATGTTGATTTTACTGTGGAAGTTGAACGTTCTCTTCGTGTTTTAGACGGAGCCGTTGCTTTATTTTGTGCAGTTGGTGGTGTTGAGCCTCAATCTGAAACAGTATGGCGTCAAGCAGATAAGTATAAAGTTCCTCGTATTGCATTTGTAAACAAGATGGATCGTGTTGGTGCAGATTTTTATAGTGCAGTTGATATGATGAAGAGTAGATTAGGTACAAATGCAATTCCTATAACTTTACCAATTGGTGAAGGTGATATGTTCTCGGGTGTTATTGATTTAGTTTCAATGACTGCTAGAATGTATCATGAAGATACACTTGGTGCTACATTTGAAGACAAAGAAATTCCGACTGCTCTTCTTCCGTTTGCTGAAAAATATAGAACAGTAATGTTGGAAGCTGTTTCAGATGTTGATGATACTCTTCTAGAGAAATATCTAGAGGGTGAAGAAATTACAGCGGAAGAGATTATAAGAGTCTTACGAGAAGCAACTAGAAATTTGACTATTACTCCAGTTTTATGCGGATCATCTTTCAAAAACAAAGGTGTGCAAAAACTTCTTGATTCAGTAGTTGAATTATTACCATCTCCGTTGGACTCTGAAAAATTAAAAGTTCATCACATTCATACTGATGAAGAATTAGTTAGAGAAGTTAATACAAAAGAAAAACTTACGGCTTTAGCATTTAAAATTATAACTGATCCTTTTGTTGGTAAATTGACTTATATTAGAGTTTACAGTGGTAAAATGACTGCAGGTTCATATATATATAACTCAGTTTCTGATAAGAAAGAAAGAGTTGGTAGAATTCTTTTAATGCATGCAGATAAAAGAGAAGATTTAGATGAAATTAGAGCAGGAGATATTGCAGCTATTGTTGGATTAAAAAACACTAGAACTGGTGATACGCTTTGTACTGAAGATGATAAAGTTTTACTAGAGAAAATGGTGTTCCCTGAACCAGTAATACAAATTGCAATTGAACCAAAAACTAAAGCTGATCAAGATAAATTAGGTCAAGCATTAGCAAAGCTATCAGAAGAAGATCCAACTTTTAAGGTTATGACTGATGAAGAAACTGGTCAAACTTTAATATCAGGTATGGGTGAACTTCATCTCGAAATTCTAGTTGATAGAATGAAAAGAGAATTTAAAGTTGAAGCAAATATTGGTAAACCACAAGTTGCTTATAGAGAAACAATTACTAAAACTGTGCAAGCAGAAGGTAAATTTGTTAAGCAAAGTGGTGGTCGTGGTAAATATGGTCATGTTTGGTTGGAAGTTGGTCCAAACGAACCTGGCAAAGGATTTGAATTTGAGAACGCTATAGTTGGTGGTGTTGTTCCTAAAGAATACATTACACCTGTTTCACGTGGTGTTGAAGATGCACTTAAAAATGGTGTTATTGCAGGTTATAATATTGTTGACGTTAAAGTTAAGCTTTATGATGGTTCTTATCATGATGTTGATTCTGATGAAGTATCATTTAAGGTTGCTGGTTCAATGGCATTAAGAGAAGGTGTTAGAACTGCTAAACCAGTCCTTCTAGAACCATTGATGAGTATTGAAGTTACAACACCTGAAGAATATATGGGTGATGTAATGGGAGACTTAAGTTCACGTAGAGGTAAAGTTGAAGGCTTTGTTCCTCGTAAGGATGCACAAGTAATAAAAGCCCATGCACCATTATCTGAAATGTTTGGATATGCTACTGTTTTAAGATCTATGACACAAGGTAGAGCGATATATTCAATGCAATTTTCGCATTATTCTGAAGTTCCAAAATCAATTGCAGAAGAAATTTCTGAAAAAGTAAAAAGTAAATAAATATAATCATTAAACAAGAATAAAACACAATTAGGAGTTTTATATGGCAAAGGAAAAATTTGATAGGAGTAAACCTCATGTTAATATCGGAACTATTGGTCATGTAGATCATGGTAAAACAACATTAACAGCCGCTATTACTATGTCTTTAGCAAAAAAAGGTTTATCAGAGCAAAGATCATTCGATAGTATTGATAATGCACCTGAAGAAAGAGAAAGAGGAATTACAATTGCAACAGCACATGTTGAGTATTCAACAGCAAACAGACATTATGCACATGTGGATTGTCCTGGTCATGCCGATTATGTAAAAAACATGATTACTGGTGCGGCTCAAATGGATGGAGCAATTCTAGTAGTTGCTGCAACAGATGGTCCTATGCCACAAACTAGAGAACATATCTTGCTTGCTCGTCAAGTTGGTGTTCCTAAAATTGTTGTTTATATGAACAAAGTTGACATGGTTGATGATGAAGAATTATTAGAACTTGTTGAGATGGAATTAAGAGAACTTTTAAATGAATATGAATTTCCAGGCGATGATATTCCTATTATTATGGGTTCTGCACTTCAAGCATTAGAAGCTTCTTCTGATACAGAAGCAGATAAAGAAGATCCAAGAATGAACAGTATTTGGGAATTAATGGATGCTGTTGATGAATATATTCCTATTCCTGAAAGAGATGCTGACAAACCATTCTTAATGCCTGTTGAAGATGTATTTTCAATTACTGGTCGTGGTACAGTTGCAACCGGTAGAGTTGAAAGAGGTCAAGTTAAGATTGGAACAGATGTTATTCTTCTTGGTCTTGGAATGAACAAGAAAACTGTTGTTACTGGTATTGAAATGTTCAGAAAAGAACTTGATTCAGCTATGGCTGGGGACAACGCTGGTATTCTAATGCGTGGTGTAAATAAAGAAGAAATTCAAAGAGGAATGGTACTAGCGAAACCTGGTTCTATTACCCCACATACTGATTTTGAAAGTGAAGTTTATATTCTTTCAAAAGATGAAGGTGGACGTCATACACCATTCTTTAATGGTTACAGACCTCAGTTCTATTTCAGAACAACTGACGTTACTGGTATTGCTACTTTACCAGAAGGTACCGAAATGGTAATGCCTGGTGATAATGTTAAAATGTCAATTTCATTGATTTCAGAAATTGCTATGGAAGAAGGACTACGTTTTGCTATCCGTGAAGGTGGTAGAACAGTTGGTGCTGGAGTTGTAGCAAAAATTATTAAATAAGAAAGTATTTTAATGCCTGATTAAGAATTCTTAATCGGGCAAATTTCAAGGAGAAACAAATTTTGGCAGGTCAAAAAATTAGAATTAAGTTAAAATCATATGATCATATTTTGATTGATAAATCGACTGAAAAAATTATAAAAACTGTAAAGAGTTCTGGAGCTTTAGTTTCAGGCCCTATTCCTTTGCCAACAAGAAGATCAGTATATACAGTTTTACGTTCTCCTCATGTAGATAAAAAATCTCGTGAACAATTTGAAATTAGAGCACACAAAAGAATTATTGATATACATAACTCAAACAACAAAACAGTAGACTCTTTAAGTAAATTAGAGATTCCAGCTGGTGTTGATATTGAGATTAAGTTATAAGGATTGAACGATGCCAGGATTGTTAGGTAAAAAAATAGGAATGACAAACTACTATTCAGAAGATGGAATTGTAACACCTGTTACAGTTATTGAAGCTGGTCCATGTACTGTTGTAACTATTAAAACAAAAAAGATTGATGGATACGACGCACTTCAATTAGGTTTAGGCGAAAAAAAATAAAAACACTTATATAAGCCTCAAATTGAATACTATAAAAAAGTTAATTTGAAACCATCTTCTGTATTAAAAGAATTTAGAAAATTTGACATTTCAGATTATAAAGTTGGTGACCAGATTAATACTGATCTCTGTACAGAACTAGATGTAGTAAAAGTTACTGGGAAAAGTAAAGGTAAAGGTTTTCAAGGTGTAATGAAGCGTCATGGTTTTCATGGTGGTCAAAGAACTCATGGTCAAGGTGATAGAGAAAGAGCTCCTGGTTCTATTGGTCAAAGTTCTTATCCTTCACGAGTTTTGAAAGGTATGAAAATGGGTGGAAGAATGGGTTATAAAACTATAACTACATCTGGCCTAAAAATAGTTAAAATATTTGCAGATAAGAACATTCTTTTAGTAAAAGGTGCTGTTCCTGGAGCAATTAATTCAATAGTTGAAATTAAAAAGTAATTGGTTAATTATGAAGTTAGATGTTTATAAAATAGACGGAAGTCAAGAAGGATCTTCAGTAGAATTATCAGATGATATTTTTGCAATTGAACCAAATGACCATGTTGTTTATCTTGCTGTTAAAGCTTATTTAGCTAATCAGCGTCAAGGTACACATAAAACTAAAGAACGTAGTGAAGTTCGTGGTGGTGGTAGAAAACCTTTTAGTCAAAAAGGTAGAGGTTCTGCTCGGGCAGGTACAATACGCTCACCCATCTGGATTGGTGGAGGTACTATTTTTGGACCTAAGCCTAGAAATTACAGACAAAAATTAAATAAAAAAGTTAGCAAACTAGCTCGTAAATCTGCTTTATCACATAAAGCTCTTGCTAATCAAATTATGATTGTAGAGGATTTTAATTACGATTCTCCTAAAACAACAGATTTTGTAAAAATGCTTGATGCATTAAAAATTGCTGGAAAGAAAACACTTCTTCTAACAACTGATCATCAAGAAAATGTTTATAAATCAGGTAGAAATATTGATAGAGTTTTTATTCTTGAAGCAGAGAAAGCATCTACTTATGATTTATTAAATAATCAAGTTTTAGTTGTGCAGAAAAGTGCAGTTGATAAATTAGTTAGTGTGTTCAATTAAAAGGTTAATTGGTATTTAGAATGAATAATATTTTGATAAAACCCATTGTTACTGAAAAGATGACAGCCATTATGGAAAGAGAAAATAAATATGGGTTTATTGTTAATTACAATGCAAATAAGATTGAAATTGCTAAGGCAATAGAAAAAAGATTTGAGGTTAATGTTGTTGCTATTAATACTATTAGGTATAAAGGCAAAACAAAAACTCAATTTACTAAAAAAGGTAGATTTAGTGGAAAAACACCTCAGTTTAAGAAAGCAATTATTACGTTAAAAGAAGATCAGAAACTAGATCTTTTTGAAGAAGTGTAGATATTAGGAATTGGAGCTTTATTAAATGGGAATTAGAAAATTAAAACCGAATACACCTGGAACTAGATATCAGTCCATTTCAACTTTTGATGAAATTACTAGATCTATTCCAGAAAAATCCTTAACTGTGGCACTTAGAAAATCTGGTGGTAGAAATAATCACGGTAGAATTACTAGTCGTCATATTGGTGGTGGACACAAAAAAAGATACAGAATTATTGATTTCAAACGAAATAAGTTTGATGTTCCTGCAAAAGTATTTTCTATAGAATACGATCCTAACAGATCTTGTAGAATAGCATTACTTCATTATTTAGACGGTGAAAAAAGATACATTCTTGCTCCTAATGGATTGAAAGTTGGCGATAAAGTTGTTGCTGGCGAAGGAGTTGAGATTAAAGTTGGTAATGCAATGAAATTAAAGCATGTTCCGCTTGGTAGTTTAATTCATAATGTTGAGTTAAAACCAGGCAAAGGTGGGCAGTTAGCTCGCTCTGCTGGAATGTCAATTCAACTTGCTGCTAAAGAAGATAAATATGCTCAACTTAAATTACCTTCTGGTGAAGTTAGATTAGTTTCTCTAGAATGTATGGCTACTTATGGCGAAGTTGGAAATGCAGAAATTGAAAATATTAGTTTAGGTAAAGCTGGTAAAAGCCGTTGGTTAGGCAGAAGACCTAAAGTTCGTGGTGTTGTTATGAATCCTGTAGATCATCCAATGGGTGGTGGTGAAGGAAAAAGTTCTGGTGGTGGTCATCCTGTGTCACCTTGGGGACAGCCTGCGAAAGGTTTCAAAACTAGAAAGAAAAAGAAAGAATCTAATAAATTTATTGTTAAACGAAGAAAGAAATAAAATAGAGATTAAGTATGCCTAGATCAGTCAAAAAAGGTCCATATATTGATATTAAATTGGATAAAAAAGTTCAACAATTAAACGATACAAACCAGAAAAAGATTATTAAAACCTGGGCTCGGTCTTCTACAATTACTCCAGATTTTGTAGGACACACAATTGCGGTTCACAATGGTAATAAAATGATTCCTGTATATATTTCTGAAAATATGGTTGGTCATAAAATGGGAGAGTTTTCTCCTACTAGAATTTTTAGAGGACATCCAATGTCTAAATCTGAAAAAGCATCAAAGATTAGAAAATAAATTTTATAAGGTATTATGTAAATGGAAGCTAGAGCAACACATAGATACATTGGCTCATCTCCGCGAAAGATGAGATTGGTTATCGACCTCGTGAGAGGTATGGGAGTAGAAAAGGCTATGGAAGTGCTTCACTTCAGTGCTAAACATCCTGCTAAAAATGCAGAAAAAGTTTTGCGTTCTGCTGTTTCTAATCTAATGAATAAGGACGAAGAATCTAATTTAGAACCTTCTGATTTATATATTAAAGAAGCATTTGTAAATCAAGGTCCTACATTAAAAAGAATGCTACCTGCACCAATGGGTAGAGCTTATACTGTAAGGAAGAGATCTAATCACTTAACAATAGTCGTAGCTAGCAAAAGTTAGTTGAGGAGGAATATTTGGGTCAGAAAGTAAATCCAATAGGTTTTAGAGTAGGTATAATCCGAGGTTGGGAATCCAACTGGTGGGAAAATGGTAGTTATGCTGAGAAATTGAATGAAGATAAAAAGTTAAGAATGTATGTTAGAAATCGTTTGAAAAAAGCTGGTATTTCTAGAATTATTATTGACCGTACGTCAAAAAATGCTGTTGTTACTATACATACTTCAAGACCAGGTGTAGTTATTGGTAAAAGTGGAAAAGAAATTGCACAACTTGAACAAGAATTAAAAAGCATTACTAATAAAGAAGTTAAAGTCCAAATTTCAGAAATCAAAAGGCCAGAGCTTGATGCATATCTTGTTGCTGAAAACATTGGTGTTCAACTTAAAGGACGTATCTCTTTTAGAAGAGCAATGAAATCTGCAATTACTTCTGCACGCAGAATGGGTGCTGAAGGTATAAAAGTAATGTGTGCTGGTCGTTTAGGCGGTGCTGAAATGGCTAGAAGTGAACAGTATAGAGATGGTAAAGTGCCTTTGCATACTTTAAGATCTGACATTGATTATGGTACATTTACTTCCCAAACTATATATGGTTCTATAGGAATTAAAGTTTGGATTTATAAAGGTGAAGTTTTAGGAAAAAGATTATCTGATTAAGAGTTTTAGGAGTTGTTCTAATGTTAATGCCCAAAAGAGTAAAATATAGAAAATCACATAGAGGTAGAAGAAAAGGTAAAGCTTTTCGAGGAAGTACAATTAACTTTGGTGATTTTGCAATAAAAGCTACATCAGCAGGTTGGATTACTAGTCGTCAAATAGAAGCGTGTCGTATTGCAATTACGCGTACTATGAAGCGAGATGGAAAAGTTTGGATTAGAATCTTTCCTGACAAACCTGTATCTAAAAAACCTTTAGAAGTAAGAATGGGTAAAGGTAAAGCTAATCCTGAATTTTGGGTTGCCGTAGTTAAACCCGGAAGAATTCTTTTTGAAGTTACAGGTGTTCCAAAAGAAGTGGCAATGAGAGCTTTTAGATTAGCTGGTCATAAATTACCAATTAAAACAACAACTTCTGTAAGACCTGATTACGAAGAAAATTAATTTAAGGATTGAAGATGAAGATCTACGAAATTCGTGAAATGAATAATGATGAAATAGTAAAAAGAATTGAAGAAGAAGAACAAAATTTAGTTGATCTTCGGTTCCAGAATGAACTTAAAAACTTAACTAATACTGCTAAGTTAGATTTAGTTAAAAAAGATATAGCAAAATTAAAAACTGTGCTTAAAGAAAATCAAGCAAAACAAGCTGATTAAGAATAATTAGGAAATTGGAATTACAATGGAAACAAGAGCTTTAAGAAAAACTAGAATTGGTGTTGTTGTTAAGAATGGCATGGATAAATGCATTACTATTGCTATTGAAAGAAAGGTAGCTCACCCTATCTATAAAAAGTATTTCAAAAAAACAACCAAACTAATGGCTCACGATGAAAGTAACGAATGTAAAATCGGCGATGTTGTTAAAATAATGGAAACACGACCAATTAGTAAAAATAAAAATTGGCGATTAGTTGAAATAGTTGAAAAAGCTAAGTAATAGTCAGCGATTAGGAGAATTTTGAAATGATTCAAACAGAAACAAACTTAGCAGTTGCAGATAATTCTGGTGCTAAAAAAATTAGATGTATAAAAGTATTAGGTGGTAGTGGAAGACGATACGCAAGTGTTGGTGATTTAATTGTTGTTACGGTTAAAGCTGCTATTCCTAAAGGAAATATTAAAAAAGGTGAGGTTACTAGAGCTGTTGTGGTAAGAACTGCTAAAGAAGTAAGACGTAATGATGGTTCTTATATTAGATTCGACGAAAATGCTGCTGTTCTATTGAATGCTCAAAATGAACCAATTGGTACTCGTATTTTTGGTCCTGTTGCACGTGAGCTTAGAGATAAGAAATTTATGAAAATTATTTCACTTGCACCTGAAGTGTTATAAATAAGGATTTTGTGAAAATGAAAATTAGAAAAAACGATAATATTATTGTAATTGCAGGTAACTCAAAAGGTAGTACTGGTAAAGTTCTTAAAGTATTTCCTAAAAAAAATAGAGTTATTATTGAAGGTGTTAACTTACGTAAGAAGCACACTAAACCAAATCAAGCAAATCCACAAGGTGGAATTATTGAAATGGAAGCTCCAATTGACGTTTCAAATGTAATGATTGTAGATACTAAAACTTCTGAATCTACCAGAGTTGGATCAAAAATTATTATAGATGATAAAACTGGCAAGAAAAAAATTGTTAGAGTTAGTAAGAAAACAGGCGAGATGCTGTAATTCAATTTAAGGATTAAGACTAGACATGGCAAAGAAAGAAACAAAAAAAGTAGCTAAAGAAGAAGTTGTAAAAGAAACAAGTAATGTAAATACTCCTTTACGTCTTTTTGATAGTTATAAAGCAGAAATCATCGGAAAGATGATGGAAAAATTTTCATATAGCAACATAATGCAAGTTCCAAAGTTAGAAAAAATTGTTGTTAATATGGGTATTGGTGAAGCAGCTCAAGATTCTAAAGTATTAGATTTTGCTGTGAAAGATTTAGAAACAATTACTGGGCAAAAAGCTCAAATAAGAGTCGCTAAAAAAGCTATATCTAACTTTAAACTTCGTGAAGGTATGAAAATAGGTGCAAAAGTTACTCTTCGTGGTAGAAAAATGTATGAGTTTTTAGATAGACTAATTGCTATTGCATTACCTCGTGTACGTGACTTTAGAGGTATTCCAGATAAATCTTTTGATGGTAGAGGCAACTATACTCTTGGTATAAAAGAGCAAATTATGTTTCCAGAAATTGATGTTGATAAAATTAATAAAGTTTTAGGAATGGACGTTACTTTTGTGACTACTGCCAAAACTGATAATGAGGCATACGAATTATTATTGGCATTTGGACTTCCTTTTATAAAAAAACAAGCTTAGGTGGTAAACATACATGGCAAGAAAATCATTACTAGCTAGAGAAGCTAAAAGAAGAAAAGTTGTTGAAAAATATGCAGCTATTAGAAAAGAATTAAAAGAAAACGGTGATTACGAAGGATTACAAAAGCTACCTAAAAATGCTTCGCCAGTCAGATTAAAAAATAGATGTACTATGACAGGTAGATCTCGTGGTTACTATAGAAAATTTGGAATTTCAAGACTTGTATTTAGAGAAATGGCTCTAAAAGGCGAGATTCCTGGAATTAAAAAAGCCAGTTGGTAAATTATTAGGAGAGTATGTTATGCCAGTTACTGATCCAGTTGCTGATTTTTTAACAAGAATTAGAAATGCAATAAGTGCAAAAAAAAGATTTGTAGATGTACCATCTTCTAACATGAAAGTTGGGTTGGCAGAAATTTTGAAAAAATCAAAATTTATTGTTGATTACAACGTTACAGAAGATAACAAACAAAATGTAGTAAGAATATTCCTTAAATATATAAATGGTGAATCTTCAATTACTGGATTAAAGAGAATTAGTACTCCTGGTCTTCGTAATTACGTTGATTCAGACAATATTCCAAGAGTATTGAATGGTTTAGGAGTTGCAATAATTTCTACTTCAACAGGTTTGTTAACTGATAAAGAAGCAAAAAGAGCTGTAATTGGTGGTGAAGTAATTTGTCACATTTGGTAAATATTTGAACGGAGAAGATTAAGTGTCAAGAATAGGTAAAAATCCAGTTAATATTAAAGATATTACTTTTACTCAAAAGGGTCAAAGTATTAAAGTTAAAGGTAAGTTAGGTGAGCTGGAAATGATAGTTCATCCAAATATAACTGTTGAAGTTGATGGTGAACAAATTTTAGTAAAACGTCCTAATGATCAAAAGGAAAATAGAGCTTTGCACGGTTTAACTAGAGCTTTAATTCAAAATATGGTAAATGGAGTTACTGAAGGATATTCAAAAACTTTAGATATAGTTGGTGTTGGTTACAAAGCAGAATTGAAAGGGACTAATTTATTCTTGAATATTGGTTATTCTCATCCAATTTACTTTATGCCTCCAAAAGAAATTACTTTAGAAGTACCTACTCCAACTCAAATGAAAATTAATGGTATTGATAAAGCTTTAGTTGGTCAAGTTGCGGATAAAATTAGATCATTTAGAAAACCTGAACCTTATAAAGGAAAAGGTATTAAGTACAGTACTGAAATTATTGTTAAAAAAGCTGGTAAAACTGCAGGTTAATTTTTGATATTAAGAGATTAGAGTGAAAAATGTTAAAGAAAATTAAACAAAGAAAAGAAAGAAAAATTAAAAGAGTTAGAAATAGACTTTTCGGAACAACAGAAAGACCACGTCTAACAGTTTTTAAAAGCTTGAATCATATATACGCACAAGTTATTGATGATAGCAATAGAGTAACTTTAGCTGCTGCTTCTACTTTATCGAAAGAAATTTCTGATGAATTAGCAAAGGCGAAATCTAAAGTTGAAAAAAGTAAAATTGTTGGTAATCTTGTGGCTAAAAAGGCGAACGAAGCTAAAGTTGAAAAAGTTGTTTTTGATAGAGGTCTTAATAAATATCACGGACGTGTTCAAGCTGTTGCAGTAGGTGCAAGAGAAGGTGGTTTGAAATTTTAATTTTAGCCGGATCGTCTAATGGTAGGACTACGCCCTTTGACGGCGTCTGTAGAGGTTCGAATCCTCTTTCGGCTACAACAAAAAAGAGAATATGTAATTATGGGAGATAAATTTGAAGCCTAGAAAAGTGCAAAATGCAGATGGTTTAAAAGAAAAAGTTGTTCACATTAACCGTGTAGCAAAAGTGGTTAAAGGTGGTAGAAGATTTAGTTTTAATGCCATTATTGTAGTAGGTGACGGAAAAGGTACTATTGGTGTTGGTCTTGGAAAAGCAAACGAAGTTGCTGATGCAATATCAAAAGGAATAGATGATGCTAAGAAAAACATTACCAAAGTTACTTTAGTAAAAGGTACAATACCTCATAAAATTATAGGTAAATATGGTGCTGGACAAGTACTATTGAAACCTGCTTCCCCTGGTACTGGTGTTATAGCTGGTGGCGGAGTTCGTGCGGTATTAGAATCTGCTGGAGTTGAAAATATATTAACAAAATCTTTGGGTTCAAGTAATCCACATAATCAAGTTAAAGCTACACTTAACGGTTTGTTAAACTTGATTGATGCTAATAAAATGGCTGCAAAACGTGGTATGGCAGTTGAAGAATTATTTAACGCCTAATTGAGGAATGGAATGGCTAAGAAATTAAACATTACACAAACTAAAAGTGTTATTGATAGACCTAAAACTCAAAAATTAACTATTGATGCTTTAGGTTTAGGAAGACCAAATTATAGTAAAATTCATAACGATACTCCTCAAATTAGAGGAATGATAAATAAAGTATCGCATTTATTAAAAGTTGAAGAAATTGAAGAGTAGGAAATCGAATGGATATTCTAAGTAATCTTAAAGCGGCAGAAGGCGCTACAAAAAATAGAAAAAGAATTGCTCGTGGTGAGGGAACAGGTCGTGGTGGTACCGCTACAAGAGGTTCAAACGGTCAAAAATCTCGATCAGGTTTTAAGTATCGTGCTTGGTTTGAAGGTGGTCAAATGCCTTTACAACGTAGAGTTCCTAAAAGAGGCTTTGTAAGTCCTTTTAAAATTTACTATCAAGTTGTAAATGTAAGTGATCTTCAAATATTAATTGACAATAAAAAAGTTGAAGATGGAATTATTAATGCTGTCGTTCTTTATAAAAATGGTGTTATCTCAAAAGCTGTTGCTCCTTATAAGATTCTAGGAATGGGAGATTTAAAAGGTAAAGTTGAGGTAGAAGCTCATGGTTATAGTAATTCTGCAAAAGAAAAAATTGAAGCTGCTGGCGGAACAATTAAAGAGATTAAAGTCTAATGGGAAAACTACAGGATACATTTAGAAATATTTTCAAGATTCATGAGCTAAGACAAAGAATACTTTATACTTTAGCTCTTCTGGTTGTTGTACGACTTGGTGCACATATTACTTTACCTGGTATTGATTCTCATTTATTATCAGAAGCTATGGCAAATAAAACATCTGATAGTTTATTAGGACTTTACGATTTATTTGCTGGCGGTGCTTTTAGTAATGCTGCAATTTTTGCTCTTGGTATTATGCCATATATTAGTGCTTCCATTATTATTCAACTTGGTGGTGCAATAATTCCTTATTTCCAAAAACTTCAGAGAGAAGGGGAAGAAGGACGAAAAAAAATCACTCAACTGACAAGATACGGAACAGTTCTTATTTCATTATTTCAATCCATTGGTGTTGTAACTGGTGTTATAATGAATTTGCAATATAATGGTATTTCAGTAGTTCCTGTTGATGTACAAGGATTTGGATTTATTTTTAGTTCTGTTGTTATTCTTGTTGCTGGTACAGTTTTTATGATGTGGATTGGTGAGCAAATAACTGATAAAGGAATTGGAAACGGAATCTCCCTTATAATATTTATTGGAATTATTAACAGATTACCTTTTGCATTACTTGATGAGTACAGATTAATTGCTGCTGGAACAAGAAATATTGTTATTGAAGTTGTAATATTAGCTGCTATGGTCATGATTATTGCTGCAATTGTTTTACTTACGCAAGGTACGCGTCGTATTCCGGTTCAATATGCAAAACGTGTTGTTGGTAGAAAAGTTTATGGTGGTGTTACTCAGTATATACCATTAAAAGTAAATACTGCTGGAGTTATGCCAATTATTTTTGCTCAAGCAATTATGTTTATTCCTAGTACTGTTTTATCTTTTTTCCCTAATAACGATTTTCTACAATCAGTATCTGGTTATTTTAATTATACTTCATTAACATATTCTTTGATATATGGATTAATGATTGTGTTCTTCACTTATTTCTATACAGCTATTGCTTTTAATCCGCAAGATGTTGCTGAAAATATGAAAAAGCAAGGTGGTTTCGTTCCAGGTATCAGACCTGGTAAACAAACTTCTGAGTTTATAGATAATATTTTAACAAAAATAACTTTACCAGGATCTATCTTTTTAGCAATTATTGCTATACTTCCAGCATTCATAACAAGAATGGGAGTATCTGGTAGTTTCGCACAGTTCTTTGGTGGAACTAGTCTTTTGATTATGGTTGGTGTTGCGTTAGATACTTTACAACAAATTGAATCACATTTATTGATGCGACATTACGATGGATTTATGAAATCTGGTAAAATGAAAAGTCGTAGAGGTGGTATTTAAGTGATTTTAATAAAATCAAAGAAAGAAATTGATTTTATTCGTGAAAGCAACCAAATAGTTGCTGAAACTTTACAGCTTGTTAAGCATCATACGAAACCTGGTGTTTCTACAATTGATCTTGACAAAATTGCTGAAGATTGGATAAGAAGTAATGATGGTGTTCCTGCGTTTAAAGGTTATAAACAATATGGAACAATAGATTTTAGTGGAACAATATGTGCTTCTATTGATGAAGAAGTTGTTCATGGAATACCTGGAGATAGAATCCTAAAAGAAGGAGAAATATTTTCAGTGGATATAGGTGTTCTTAAAAATGGTTATTATGGTGATGCAGCAATTTCAATTGCAGTAGGTGAAATCTCGGAGGAAAAAAAACTTTTAATGAAAGTTACTGAAGAATCACTCTACAAAGGAATTGAGGCAGCGGTCGCAAATAATAGAATTGGAGATATTGGTGCAGCAGTGCAACAATATGTTGAAAGCTTTGGTTTTTCAGTAGTTAGAGATTTATGTGGTCATGGTGTTGGTAGAAAACTTCACGAGGACCCACAAGTACCTAATTATGGTAAAAAGGGAACTGGAGCTTTAATAAAAAATGGAATGACAATTGCAATTGAGCCAATGATAAATATTGGTACGCATAAAGTAAATGTTGCTGATGATGGTTGGACGGTTTATACTGCCGATGGAAAACCTTCAGCACACTTTGAGCACTCAATTGCAATTATTGATGGTAAACCAGAAATATTATCGGTTAGTTAAAAGAATATGGCAAAACAAGAAGCAATAAAAATTGATGGTATAGTAACTGAAACATTACCAAATGCTAATTTTAAAGTTAAATTGGATAATGGTCATATTATATTAGCCCATATTTCTGGAAAAATGAGAATGCATTTTATTAAAATTTTGGTTGGTGATAAAGTTGCTTTAGAGTTATCACCTTATGATTTGAATAAAGGTAGAATTACCTACCGATATAAATAGTTGGAGAAAGAGATGAAAGTTAGTGCATCTGTTAAGAAAATTTGTGAACATTGTAAAATAATTAAACGCCATGGAGTTGTTCGTGTGATTTGTAAAAATCCAAAACACAAACAACGTCAAGGTTAATTAGGAGGTATTTAGTTGGCTCGTATCGCAGGAATCGATTTACCAAAACAGAAAAAAGTATATATTGGATTAACATATATATACGGAATTGGTCAGTTTACAGCTATAGCAATTCTTAAAAAAGCTAACATTGACGCTGAGAAAAAAATATCTGAATTAACAGAAGAAGAAGTTGGAACTATTCGTTCTATAATGACTTCTGACTATAAAGTTGAAGGTGCTCTACGTAGTGAAGTTCAACAAAATATTAAACGTCTTATGGATATCGGTTCATACCGAGGATTAAGACATCGTAGAGGTTTACCAGTTCGTGGTCAAAGAACAAAGACTAATGCTAGAACTCGAAAAGGTAGAAAACATACTGTTGCAGGTAAAAAGAAAGTAATGAAGTAATTAATTTGTAGTTAAAGGAGTAAGTTTTGGCTAAAGTTGTTAGAAAAACTAAAAAGAAAGTTCATATAGATGCTGTTGGCGTTGCTCATGTTAAAGCATCTTTCAATAATATTATTGTTACCTTAACAGATGTTTATGGAAATACAATTTCTTGGTCTTCTGCTGGTAAAAATGGTTTTAGAGGTTCCAGAAAGAACACACCATTTGCAGCTCAAGTTTCTGCAGAAAATGCTGCTAAAGAAGCTTATGATTTAGGATTACGAAGAGTAGATGTTTATGTTAAAGGTCCTGGTTCTGGTAGAGAAGCTGCAATTAGAGCTTTGAACACAGCAGGTATTCAAATATTGTCTATTAAAGATATTACACCTATACCCCATAACGGTTGTAGGCCACCGAAACGTAGAAGAGTATAAACGGGAGAGAATTAGATGGCTAGATATACAGGCCCAAGTTGTAAATTATGTAGAAGAGAAAAGCAAAAATTGTTTTTGAAAGGTTCAAAATGTCTTTCGCAAAGTTGTCCATTAGAAACTAAAAATTATATTCCTGGTCAACATGGTTTAAATAGACGAATGAAGTTTTCTGAATACGGAGTTCAGTTAAGAGAAAAGCAAAAAGTTAAAAGAATGTATGGTTTGTTAGAATCACAATTTCATTCTTACTTTGTAACTGCTAATAACCAAAAAGGTGTAACTGGCGAAAACTTACTTAAACTACTAGAAAGAAGATTAGATAATGTGATCTATAGATTCGGATTTGCTCCTTCACGCAAATCTGCAAGACAATTACTTCTTCATCGTCATTTCCTTGTAAATGGACAAACAGTTAATATTCCTTCTTATTTACTGAAACCAGGTGATGTTGTTTCAGTAAAAGAAAAAAGTAAAAAATTGGATATTATTCATAATACTTTAAGAAGAACTAAAGATTCTGTTCATGAATGGTTACTAGTTGACAAAGCAGAATTAAGTGGAACTTTTAACCAAGTTCCTAACAGAGATGAAATACCTATAGTGGCTAACGAACAATTTATTGTTGAGCTATACTCTAAATAAACAATTAAATTAAGAAGAGGAATTAGATGAGTTATCCGTTCATTAAAATGCCGGAAAATGTAATATTAGAAGAATCATCATCCACAGATAGCTATGGTAAATTTGTAGTTCAACCTTTGGAAAGAGGTTTTGGAGTTACTCTTGGCAATGCATTTAGAAGAATATTATTATCTTCAATTGCAGGAGCTGCTATTACTGCTATTAAGATAGATGGAGTTTTACACGAGTTTACAAGTGTACCTGGTCTTTCTGAAGACGTTACAGAAATAATTCTTAACCTTAAAAAAGTTAGAATTAAAATATTAAACAATAAAACTACCAAAATGGAATTATCTCTTAATGGTGCACAGAAATTTACTGCTGGTAGTTTAAAAGAACATTGCCCAGATATTGAGGTACTAAATCCTGAACAACATATTGCAACTTTAGCTGAAAATGCTAAGTTTAATATGGAAATTCGTTTTGGATTTGGAAAAGGATACGTTTCTTCAGCTGATCAAATAGTAGCAGATAAAACTATTGGTCTTATAGCAATTGATTCTATTTTTACACCACTAACTAAAGTAACTTACGATATCAAAAATGTTAGAATTGGTGAAAGTAATGATTACGAACAATTAAGTTTAGAAATTCACACAGATGGTTCAATTACTCCTGAAGATGCATTATCAAATGCTGGTCAAATTTTAAGAGATCATATAAACTTATTTATTAATTTTGATCTTGAACAAGAAGAACAATCTGTTGAGCCAGAAATTGATCATGAAACAGAAAGAATTAGAAAAATATTAATTACTGGTGTTGACGATTTAGAGTTGAGTGTTAGATCTCATAATTGCTTAAAATCGGCAGATATTAAAACTCTAGGTGATTTAGTTAGAAAAGATGAAACAGAAATGCTAAAATTTAGAAACTTTGGCAGAAAATCTCTATCTGAATTAACAGAAATTGTTGATAATTATGGTCTCGATTTTGGTATGGATGTAGATAAATATATTAATTATGGTAAAGAAAACAATTAAATTTTTTGAGAAGGTTGTAATATGAGACATAGAGTCAGGGGACGTAAATTAAACAGGACAGCTTCACATCGTTTAGCTACTTTTAGAGCACTTGCTACTGCAATTATTAGAGAAAAGAAAATTAAAACTACGGTCGCTAAAGCAAAAGAGTTAAGAATGTTTGTAGAGCCATTAATTTCTAAAGCAAAAGTTGATTCTGTGGCTAATAGAAGACATATTGCACGTTTTATTCAAGATAAAGAAGTTTTAAAAGAACTTTTTACTGAAGTTATGCCAAAAGTTGGTGATAGACCTGGTGGTTATACTAGAGTAGTTAAATTGGGTCAACGACGTGGTGATGCAGCTGAAATGGCAATTATTGAATTAGTAGATTATAATGATG
>JAQICK010000212.1 GCA_027858595.1 Melioribacteraceae bacterium | reverse complement strand
GAAACTCAGATTTTTGGGATTACCAAACTTCATCCGAGAAAATAGAACGATACCACCATCCTTTTTCAAAAGATAATTTTTATTGGATTTCTTTCGGAGGCGTAAATGGTAAACGAATGGAAAATAAAGAAAGTCTTACTTCTGCTCCACAAGTTATACAAACTACCTCAGTAGCTTTTAAAGCTTTGGATGATGATAAAATTAATATTGGTAGATCTGGCAGAGACTATTGGGGTGATGAATTTAACGTAAGTAATAAGTCTCAGACATATATTAATAGTCTTGATGAGCGTATTGCGGATAAAGATATTTATTATAGATACCGATTAGTAAATGCTTCTGATCCATCGCATACATTAACAATCTCTGAAAATGGGAAAGTAATTAAAACTCATTATTTGTCTGGTTACGGATCTTCATCATATTATTGGGGAAAGGCATTAACTAGCAGCACACAATTTTCTGAAAATTTGCCAGATAACAGAAGTGTGTTAAAATTTGAGGTTTCAATTTCTTCGTCAGAATCGAAAGCATATATAGATTATTATGAAATTGAATATACAAGAGAATTAAAAACACTCAACGACGAGATAATTTTCTTCTCAAATGAAAGTGTAAATGGAGTTCAGTATAAATTAAATAATTTTTCAAATAGTGATATAAAAGCATTTGATGTTACAGAGTATGGAAATGTAAAATTTATTTCTTCACCACATGTTGATGGAGGAATGATTAATTTTACTATTGATGAACAAGTGGGTACTAAGTCTAAATATATTGCAGTAGCAAGTAATAAATTAAAATCTGTATCAGATATTGAAAAAGTTGAAATTGAAAACAGTATTGTTAATGGAGAAGGTGCAGAATATATTATCATTACTGACAAAAAGTTTAGCGTTGCAGCTGAAAGGCTTGCTGAATATAGAAAAAATGATGCTCCTAAAAAATACACAACCAAAGTTGTTTATGTGGAAGATATTTTAAATGAATTTTCTTGTGGAATGATGGACCCTACTTCAATTAGAAATTTTTTAAAGTACGGATATGAAAACTGGCAAATTAAACCTTTCTACGTTCTCCTACTCGGTGATGGAAATTATGATTACCTAAATGCTGAGGGTTATAATCAAAACTTTGTTCCAACTTTTCAAACAAAAGAATCTTTGTATGAATTATCTTCCTACCCAATGGATGATTATTATAGTAGAATTACGGGAACTGAAGATGATCAAACTGCTGATTTAGCAATTGGAAGAATAAATGTTCTTTCTGCAAGTGATGCTGCAAACGTAGTGGATAAAATAATTGCTTACGAAAAGCCAGATAATGGTTTGTGGAAAAATGTAGTTACTCTAGTTGCTGATGACGGCCTTACTACTGATGGGAACGATGGTTCTCTGCATACATATCAATCGGAGACTTTAGCTACTGGCGGAAGTATACCTGGATTTATGGGAACTAATAAAATCTATCTTGCTGCATATCCAACTGTACAAACTGGATTTGGAAGACGTAAGCCAGAAGTAAACCAAGCAATTATTGATGTCGTAAATCAAGGAACATTAATCCTAAATTATATTGGTCATGGCAATCCAACCGTATGGGCACACGAAGGAGTTTTTGAACAAAATTCTACAATCCCAAGTTTGAAAAATGATAAGTTATTCTTTTTAACTGCCGCTACTTGTGATTTTGGGCGTTATGACGACCCAACTGCTCAAAGTTCTACCGAAGATATGTTGTTAGCTGAAAATAGATGTATGATTGGAGGTTTTTCTGCTGCACGAGTTGTTTATGCACACGCAAATGAAGATTTAAATCTTGAGTTTTATTCCAATCTTTTAAGTGAGTCACTTGAAGATATGACAAATAATACTGTGGGAAAAGCTTTTTATTTAACAAAAATTGTTAGGAATTCTGTTAACGATGAAAAATTTCATCTTTTCTGTGACCCTGCAATCAGATTAAATATACCTAAAGCACCAGCCGCAATTGAAAAAGTTAATGGAGAAAACCTTACAGCTGATGTACAACTTAAAGCTCTCAGTGAAGTTTCTATCGATGGAATAGTAAAAAATTATGATGGCACTCAAAATACTTCATACAATGGCGAAGCTGTAATAACTGTTTACGATTCTGAAATTACAAAATTACTTCCTCAATTAGGCACTGGTTCTAAATCTAAAATGATTGTACCTGGCGGTGTGATTTTTAGAGGTAGAGCAACAATTAGTAACGGAGAGTTTGCAACTAAGTTTACAGTTCCTCAGGATATTTCCTACGAAAACAGAAATGGTAAAATTACAGCTTATATAACTGATAACGAAACTGATGGGATTGGTTACACTGAAAATGTAATAATTGGAGGAACTGATTCAACTGCAACCAATGATAGACAAGGACCTGAAATTGAAATTGCATTTGATAATGCAGAGACTTCCAATGCAACTCTTGTAAATGAAGATTTCTCCATTGTGCTCAATCTTCAAGATGATACAGGTCTTAACACTACTGGTACTGGTATTGGACATAAATTAAAAGGCATAATTAACGATAACGCAGCACAAGAAATTGACTTCACAAGTTACTTTGTTGGAGACCTTGATGCAGAAGGAAAGAGTGGAGTAGTTAATTACAAGCTTACAGATTTTGAACTTGGAGAGCATAAGATTGAAATCACAGCATGGGATGTTTTTAATAATCCTTCCCAACAAATTAGTTATTTTACGGTAGTAAATTCTAATGATGTTGTACTTAAGGATGTTGTTAACTATCCAAACCCTTTTAGAAGTAACACTACATTTTTGTTTCAACACAATATTTCTGAACTAATAAATGTTAAAATTAAGATTTATACAATTGCCGGAAGACTAATAAAAAACATTGAAGAATTTAGCATCTCGGATAAATTTGTGAAAATTAACTGGGATGGAAGAGATGAAGATGGTTCCGAAATAGCTAACGGAACTTATTTATATAAAGTTATTATTAAATCTATTGATGGCAAGAGCAACCAATATGTTCTTGGAAAATTATCCATCATACAGTAAAAAAGTAAATTATTCGAAGGAGAAATACAGATGAAACGCATATTTATATTTATGATATTACTAACATTGATGATAGGAGAAGTAAGCAAAATTAAAGCTCAAGGTGAAGCTGCAGTACCTTTCTTATTACTTGCTCCAGATTCAAGACATGCTGGACTTGGTGAATCGGGAACTGGACTTGCAGATAACTCATCTGCAATTTTCTGGAACCCAGCTGGTATTGCTTTCCAAAGTGGTTCTGAGGTTGGTATTACACATGCAAACTGGTTGCCACAGTTTAATTTGGATTTAACATACGATTATGTTACTTATCGCCAATACATAGAAGCAATTGATGGTAGTGTAACGGCAAGTTTAACATATATGAATTATGGTAAGTTCCAACGCACAGCGTCCGATGGTCCTACGGTAATTGGTACATTTAATTCGTTCGATATTGGTGCTACAATTGGTTACGCAACTAAATTAGCAGATGATTGGGGAGTTGGATTTAATTTTAGATTTATTTATTCAAATCTATCTGATCAACCAACAGAAAATGAAAAAGGTAGTGGTGTTGCCTCAACTGTAAGTTTTGATGTTGCAACTATGTGGAGACCACAAGGCTTTCTTGATGGAAATTTTAGTGTTGGTGCTAACCTAAGTAACATCGGTCCTGATATTTCATATATCGATCAAGCTCAAGCAGATCCTTTGCCAACAAATGTTCGTCTCGGATTCGCTTATAGAGTTTTCCAAGATGAGTATAATTCTTTTACTCTTACTGGTGATGCAAGTAAATTGCTTGTGTATAGAAAATCTTCTGTAATTGAAGGGGATACTGATACAACAGATGTAGTTGCCGTTTCAAACGATTTTATGAGGAGTATTGAGTTTTCTGGTGGTGCCGAGTATTGGTACGGAAGACCAGAAGATTTTATGTTTGCTGTTAGAGCGGGATATTTTTATGAAGACCCAGATTTTGGAGCAAGAAATTTTCTGACTTTTGGTGCTGGTATTAAATATGACATTTACGGTTTTGATTTCAGTTACATTTCTACTGTTGGATCAAACAGTGAAAATCATCCACTTGATGGAACACTGAGATTTTCACTTGTAATTGGATGGGATTCGGCTCCAGAAACTAATCATGGACTTCCAAGAGGAATTTAGTATTGAAGTATTCATAAGTGTGTAAAACACACAACAGAATAATTATAAAACAGATGTCATTCCCGCTTGACCAGAGCTTTTTTTCAGGGAATGCTCTTATTGGGAATCTCAGAATGTGCAAAAGATTCCCGCTAGAAATATGTGGGAATGACAATTCTTAATTAAATTATAGAGATATGAAAAAAGAATATTTATTATTATTAGTAGTTTTATTATTCAGCATGGGCAGTATTACTGCCCAAACTTTTGTTGGTAAGCTTAACCAAAATCCATCCTCAGATTTTATGCAATTTAAATCAGGCGATACATTGAGAATACTTGCTGTTATGTCAGACTTTCCAGAAGATATTGACGATGCAACTTTTGGAGATGGGACATTCGAATCAATCTATTCTGAGGATTATGGAAAATCAATTCTTGATCCTCTTCCACATGATTAAGTGTATTTTGAAAATCATTTAAAATTTGTCCAAAATTATTTTTCAAAGGTTTCCAACGGTAATCTAAATATATCTTATACAGTATTGGATGATATTTTAACTGTATCTCAAACAATGAGAAACTATACGCCTCCATTAGATGATTTAAATGACCACACTCCACTTGGTAATTATCTCGAAGAAGTTTGGCAATTAGCCGATGCACAATATCCAAACGTTAGTTTCGCAGATTACGATTTGTTTTTTGTTCTTCATGCTGGTGTTGGTAAAGATATCTCGTTACCAGGAAGTCTTGGTAATGAAAGGGATTTGCCATCGGTGTATATGAATGAAAAATCGTTGCAAAATGTTTTTGGTGATACCTTTGAAGGCTTTCCAATGAATGGTGGAAATTTCAAAATTACAAATAGTGCAATAATGCCAGAAACCGAATCACGCGAAATTGAAGGGTTTGATGGAACTACTTTAATTGAGTTAACAACAAATGGATTATTTGCTGCTACAGTTGGTAGTTATCTAGGTTTGCCAGATTTATACAACACAGAAACTGGACGAAGTGCAATTGGGCGTTTTGGTTTAATGGATGGACAGGCAATGTTTTCATTCCAAGGTATTTATCCTCCAGAACCATCGGCTTGGGAAAAAATGTTTCTTGGATGGATAACTCCTACAGAAATTTCTATTGGTAATCGCAATCTAAATATTGCAAATAAATTTGTTGCTAATCCAAGCGATACTACTTTAATCAAAATTCCAATAAACTCTACTGAGTATTATCTTATTGAAAATAGAAAACGAGATGCTCTACAAGATGGCTCAAATGTAACATACATTAGTAACGGACAAGAATACACAAAATCGTTTGATAGAGATTTTGAAAACTATATCTACTACAGCGTTGATACACTTGAAGGCGTTATTATTGACGTTGATGAATATGATTGGGCGTTACCAAGTTTTGATAGAGATGCAGAAATTGAAAACTTTGAAGATATCGGTCTAATTATCTGGCACATTGATGAAAGAATAATTTCTGATAATTACGAAAGCAACACAATAAACAACGATAGATACAAACGTGGCGTTGCCATTGTTGAAGCAGATGGAATACGTGATATAGGCGAAGAGTTTCAAACAATATTTGGTGAGCTTGTTATAGGAGAGGGAACTAAGGAAGATACTTGGTATAAAAATAATCCGTCAGAATATTACGAAAATAAATTTTCTGCAGATACAAAACCCAAAGCCGAATCGAATAGTGGAACAAATAGTTTAATTTCTCTTTCTGATTTTTCTGAAATATCTAACAGAATTTCTTTCAATATCTCTTTTGGTTCTGATGAGATTGATTTGATTGGGAATTTTAGTTTTAATATTGACGGAATACCAAAGTGGTTAAGTTCAGTTTTTAATGGAAATGAAGTTGTTCATTTTACTTCTTTGAATAATATGACGTTTATTTTTAATTCTAGCGGGATAATGCAATCGTTTCCTCCTAACAATATTCCCTCTATCAAACCTCTATTTGTTGGATATGATAATAAAGAATTGGTCGTTTTTCCGCAGTCTGAAATACTAAGAATTCTTTTTATTGATGATGATTTTGAAGACGTATATTCTATTTATGATGATAACTTTGGTCGGTTTTGGACTACTCCAGTTTTATACTTGCTGACTAATAACAATATTGAGTTTTTAATTGGAACTTCTGGTGGGTATATATTGAAATATTCAATTGATTTATCATCTAAAACTATTTCGCTAATTGAATCCAAAAAAGTATTTATCTCGACCGTTACACAAATTGCATTATTTGATGGCGGTTACAATGCGATAGCAGGAGAAGAATATTGGAGCAGTAAGTTTGCAGCAAACGATTCACCACTTGATTTAGGCGAAAGAGCAATTCAACTTGTAAACACAAAAGTTGGAACTGATAACGTTGCTGTTATCCAAACTGAAAGTGGTTTAATTAGTATTTCAATCACAAATGAAATAACTGAAATTAGAAAAACAGATTCAGTTAATCCGTTTATTATTGCTGACTTAAAAAATGATGGAAGCAATTATATAATCCAAAATAACGGAGCATATTTAGAAGCGTTTAATTTAACTGGTTCTACAGCGAACAATTTCCCCATACAAGATGAATTTGAATCTGCTTTTATTTTGTCACCTCTTTCTGTTGATTTAAATAATGATGAAGCAGCAGATATAATCACTTTTACAGAAGATGGTAAAATTTTAGCTGTTGATGGAATTACCGGTAAAATGATTGATGGATTTCCAATTTCAACTGGCGGTAAAGTTGCTACAGTTCCTATAATCTTTACAGAAAATGGAAGAACTGCACTTGGTGTTATCACAGAAAATAATCAGTTCATGAGTTGGAATATTAGTCAGTACGATGGCAAAAAATTCTGGACCGAAGAGAACGGAAATGCAAGTAACACTTCATCAGTTGAAGCAGCAAGTTCAAGCGAAAAAATTGCTGAGTTTTTCCCACAATCAAAAGCGTACAATTGGCCAAATCCAGTTTATGAAGG
>JAQICK010000434.1 GCA_027858595.1 Melioribacteraceae bacterium | reverse complement strand
TATAAGCATAACTCCTACTGTTTTAAACCAATTTAAATTATTAGAACAAGGTGGAAATATTTTGTTTCCACCAAACTTTTCACCCGAAAATGCTCTAAAGTCCGCATGGTTAAAGCTTCAAACTGTTGAGGATAGAAACAAGAAAAAAGCTCTTGATGTTTGCACACAACCAAGTATTGCAAACGCTCTTTTGGATATGGTGGTTCAAGGACTAACCCCCGCAAAAAATCAATGTTACTTTATTGTTTACGGTGCAACATTACAGCTCTCACGCTCATACATGGGGACAGTTGCGGTAACCAAAAGGCTCAAAGAAGTTAAGGACGTTTTTGCTAACATCATTTATAAAGACGATACTTTCCAATACAAAATAAATCTTGAAAACGGATTGAAAGAAATCGTAAAGCACGATCAAGATTTTAAGAATATTGACATCAATAAAATTGAGGGAGCTTATTGCGTAGTAACTCGCAACGATGATTCTCCCACAATTATTGAAGTGATGAACATTTCACAGATTAAAACAGCTTGGGGACAAGGCACAGCATACGCAAGCGGTAAATCAAAAGCTCATAAAAACTTTACTGATGAAATGGCAAAGAAAACCGTTATAAACAGAACTTGCAAAATGCTTTTTAATACTTCTGATGATTCCGATTCAATGATTGATGCAATCAATAGAACCACAGAAGCCGAATATACAAATGTTGAACAAGTCCAAGAGACAGCACAAGCAGAGATTGAAGAAAAAGCTAATATCGAGGAGATTGATTTTGCCGAGACTGCTGAACCAACAGAGGAAGAAAAAGAAAAGATTCAAGAAAAAGAAAAAGCTGAAGCAAAAAACCAACTTGAATTCTAATGAATCTCAACATTCAAATACTAGGCAGTTCCTCCAAAGGGAACTGTTACGTTTTAAGAGCTGATGAAGAAATTCTAATTCTTGAATGTGGAATAAAATTCAAAGAAATTCAGAAAGCTTTGAAATTTAACTTCAAGAATATTGTCGGTTGCTTAGTTTCACACGAACATCAGGACCACTCAAAAAGTATAAGAGATTTTACAAGACGCTCAATAGATGTTTATTCTCACAAAAATACTTTTATTACTCTTGGCTTTTCTTCACACAGAGCAAAGCCAGTTGAAGCATTAAAAGAATTTAATGTTGGTGGTTTTAAGATACTTCCTTTTGATGTTCAACACGACGCCATCGCTCCGCTCGGCTTTCTTATCCAACATAAAAGTTTCGGTAAACTTTTATTCGTTACGGACACTTACTACATAAAATACAAATTCAAAGATTTAGATTATTTAATGATTGAGTGTAACCATTCAACCGAGATAGTAAAAGAACGCTTCGAGAATAAGGAGATTCACTACTCTGTAATGAAAAGACTGTTCAACTCGCACATGAGTTTGGAAAATGTAAAGGAGTTCCTTAGAGCGAACGACACGAGCAAATTGAAAGAAATTTATTTAATGCACTTATCCGATGGAAACTCGGACGCAACGCTTTTCCAAAAGGAAATTGAAAAGCTAACTGGAATAATCACAAATATTTGTTAGGAGTTAAACCAATGGAATCTAATTATTCGTTTAATGTTACAGAACTTGAAGCACCACGCACACCTTACGGCGATCATCACGAAAACTTTTTAATTAAAGATGTAAGCAAAAAAGAAATTGCAGAATATAGAGTAAAGGAATTTTGCACAAAATTTTTAAGACCAGCGATACCAAAAGAAGAAAGAGAGGAAAAGAAAAAAACAGATTTTGCAATGAATTTCTGTCGTTATTACACAGTATTCAGAAAGTTAGGTGAAAGGCAATATGAATATTTTGTCATTAAACCCTCAACACATTAAATATTTGTTAGTTCTGTCTCCATGACAACTAATAAAAAGAGTGGTGGAAGTTCAGCCATCTTCCACCGCTCAAATTTAATTATGAATTTATTTGAAAACATAAATATTGAACAAAAAGAAGAAATCAAAACCACTTGCAGCACTTGTGAGCATAGACAAAGATGGGAAACTGAAAGCGGGAGAGTCTTTCAATATTGTGGAGTTAGAAAAAGCAAAAGAACTGATAACAAACTATTGAAAATAAAATGTAAGCAAAAATCTTGCGGAGCTTATAAACAATGTGATTTATAAACTAACAGTATCATATAAACTAAATGGTGTATGGAAAAGAGCATCAAAAGAATTTGAAGATAAATACGAAATGAGAATAAAAATAAAAGCATTTTTAAATAACTCAAAATATTCAAATCAATGCTACTGGATAAATGAGATTAAAAAAAATGGTGAATAATAAACGGTTTATAACACGTAGGTGGAATCACCAGCCTACACTTTTTTTTACTAATGGAGAAACACATTTATGAAAAACAAAAACACTTTCAAAGATTTACCGGTAATTCTAAACACAGAAGAATTACTTAGCATTTCAAAAGAGATCACAGACATGACGCTCGATATTGATAGCATCGAGAACCAAAAGAAAAGAATTTCGCCACTTCGTGACGAAATCACAATTCTTTCCAAAAAATTCAATAACGGTTACGAAATCAAATCAGTTCATTGTCGTGTAGAATTCAACGAACCAACAATCGGAAAGAAATCAATTATCCGTTCGGACACAGACCAACTTATTGAAATCCTAAACATGACAGCCGAAGAAATGCAAGAGGATTTTAATTTTGAAAGCGAACCTAAACAATTAGAAGAATTTCAAGAGGTAAACGATGGCTAAAGGTCAATTCCTCGACGACACCGAGCAAGCTCGGCGATCGTCTGTTGCTAAACTACTTTTTATTTTCCAATGCAAGGAAAAATTATCACAACGACGAAACGGAAACAAACATTTAGAAGCGATGGAAAATATTTCAAAAACCCCAAACCATGTTTTTAGCTCCAGTCAAATGGCATATATAGATGATGTTTATGAAATGGTTATGGGGCAACTCGGACTCCCAAGCTACAAAGGACAAAAATCTAAATATGGCGTAAATCTAAATGCATAAGGAAAATATTATGAGCCAAAGACAAGTGAAGAAATACAAAAGAACAATCCACAAGAAAAGGATCGAACTAATTCTTGAATTTTTGGATGCAATAAAACAGTACCCCCTTTCCCAACGGATAAAATTTGCATGGCAAATTGTAATAGCGAAGAAAGTAAAATCAAAATGAGGAATAAATTAAAGTGAATATCCAAGATTCGATCAGCGTTAATCATAACAATCATAATAATCAGCGTTCCTATTTCTTCTCATCTCCTTTGCGTCCTGGCGTCTTTGCGAGTCATCTTTTCTTTTCCTCTTCGTGTCAATTCGTGTCTTTCGTGGCTATGCTGTTTCGCCCTATCAGCTCTTATCAGCGTTCCCATTTCTTAAAAGGCAATACACCATGAATCAAACGGAATTACTCCCAACAATGCTAAGGGAAAAAGAAATCCAAGCCTCAATACTGGATTACCTTGTTACTATGGGGTTCCTAGCTATTCGTATCAATAGCGGTACTTTCAAACAAAATCACGGTGGATTTTTCCGAGCATACATAATTCATAACTTCTTAAAAAGATTTCTTTCAAAGATAAAAAAAACAGAACCACCCCAGACCTCAAAAGGTTTCCCCGATGTCTTGGCTCTTAGAAACGATCGCTTTTTTTTGTTCGAGATTAAAGCGTGAAGCGGTGGAAGATTATCCGATTCGCAAAAAGATTTCATCGAACTTGCAGCAATCAAAAACATTAAGGTCCATGTTGTAAACAACATCGACCAAGTAATCAAAATCATCGAGGTTTTTTACAATGGCTAGCCCTCAACCAAATGAATTTACCCGATTATCTAATGAATTACTTGAAGCACTTTGCAAGATCAAAGTTTCCGGTGCTGCCATGTCAATTCTTTTGGTGATCTTTCGCAAAACTTACGGTTTTAATAAAAAGAAAGATCGCATTTCTCTTTCTCAATTTTCTGAACTTACTGGAATTGAAAGATCCAATTGTTCAAGAGCAGTTGCAAAATTAGAAAGCATGAATTTAATCACTATTTCTAAAGATATAAATAGTTCAACGTACTCGATCCAAAAAGATTATGACTTATGGGGAAGTGTTATCAAAACCGACAACACTTTACAAGATAAAGTGTTGTCAAAATTGAATCCAAGTGTTGTCAATATTGATAATCAAGTGTTGTCAGAATTGACACAAAGTGTTGTCAGTTCTGACTACAACAAAAGAAAGTTTAATGAAAGTTTTAAAGAAAGTAGAAAAGAAAGAGCAACTTTTTTAACTTCTCAAAATATTACTTCTGAAAAAATCAAAAACCTTTTTGCTAATCATTCAAAAATTACAGAACCAAATCAGAAAATCCACGTTGAACCAATCTTAAAAATCTTGGAAACTATTCCACCGGAAATAAACAGCAAAGATATTTCACTTTGCCTTATTTCTGTTTTTTCTAAACTTCAAAAAAACAAAGGCGTAAGGATGGATTTCCTACTGGAAAACATTCGCAAATCTATTTCAGCAAAACACGAAGAAGTTTTACTTCTCCAAAAACAAAAACGATTGCGTCAAGAAGAAAAAGAAAGGTTGAAAGAAGCAAAAAATAAGAAATCAACCCAAGCAGAGGAATCAACAGAATATCGCAAACAAACCGCCGAAAAAATTATAAAGTATTCAGAGTTCTTTCAAAATAATAAAAAGCTTTTTTCTACAATGGAGAAATACGAAATAGAAAAATCTTTTAGAAATAACTCAATCGCTCTAGTCGAAAATATTTTTATAACAAAAATGGAATTATAAGGAGTTTTTA
>JAQICK010000078.1 GCA_027858595.1 Melioribacteraceae bacterium | reverse complement strand
CTGTTGAATTAATTTCTAATTACATAAATAAAAATAAAACCAAAATAAATATTGAAACTATAGATTGGAGAGCAATTTTTAAAGAGACTATAACCTTGAATCTTCCTAAAAGTTGGATTACAGTAAACCTATTTAAAAACTGGTCAAGGTTTGTTTTTAATATTTATTTTAAAATGAAAGCAGAAGGGCTTGAGAAACTTCCGAAGGGACCATTTATATTAGCACCAAATCACCAAAGCTTTTTTGATGGTCTTTTTGTAACAATGTTCATTAAAAATAAAATAATGAAAAAAACATATTTTTACGCGAAGAAGAAACACATCGGAAATAAGTTTGTAAATTTTTTGGCAAATAAAAATAATGTTATTGTTGTAGATATTAATAAAGACTTAAAAAAATCTCTTCAAAAAATGGCTGCCGTTCTAAAGAGTGGAGGAAATATGATAATTTTTCCAGAAGGAACTCGTTCTACTGATGGCGAACTTGGAGATTACAAAAAGACTTTTGCAATTTTGAGTAGCGAATTAAATGTACCCATTGTTCCAGTAGCTATTGGTGGTGCTTACAAAGCTCTTCCAAAAGGAAGTTTTATTCCAAGACCATTTAAAAAGATTTGTGTAAAGTTTTTGGAGCCAATAAATCCTACTGGTCATTCGTATGATTCATTAACATACGAAGTTCAGACTAAAGTTGCTTCCGCACTTGAATGTTAAAACAAAACCCCCTCATGATTTAGCAAGAGGGGGTTACAAACAAACAATTACACCAATATAATAATTAAGTATTAAATCTCAAGATAAACATCTTTGATCGTTATAAACTTGAAACATCGAATCATTGCTTGTTTGAATTATTAATCTTTTTGTCTAAATCCATCTATTGGCTTAGATTTAATTCTTTCTAATAAATTGAAATAAACTTGCTCTAACTCTAATTCGCTCTCAAAGTCACCTGTAATTTTATCGTGATCAGTAAAAAAATGTATGTTAAGTTTATCATTATTTTTTTCTACTTTTGTTATATGATCAAAATTAATCAATTTATCACCTACTTCTATCCACATAATAGCTCCTTTTGTTTCGTCCCTTATAATCGAAAATAGTTTTAAATAGTTGAGATAAAATCTATTTCTTTTACTAAAATAAATTACTTTCCCACAGTTTGGAATACAAAAATTGAATAATCCCAAATTTGAAAAATTGTTTTACGATTATGTGAGTAACGCTTACAAAAATATGCCTTTTCAATTGGCAAGATAGTTGATAGTTGTGGGTAGCAACTATTATGGTAAAAGTAAACACAATGGAAATTTCAAGAGAGGAACCAAATTATTCAATTAGCACGGCTGCAAAGCTTCTTGGAATATCTATCCCCACTTTAAGAAGTTATGAAAAAGAGGGTTTGATTATCCCACATAAAACAGATGGTAATCAACGTCATTATTCCCAAGCAGATTTAGAACGTGTTGAGTGTATTAGGCAAGCTATTAATGAAAAGAAAATTAGCATTAATGGAATTAAGGCTATTTACTCTCTAATTCCTTGTTGGGAAGTTGTGCAATGTTCAGATAAAGATAGAGAAATATGTGGTGCATATAATAGTGACGAAAAACCTTGCTGGACTTTTACGCACCCCAATACAACTTGTGCTGAGAGAAGTTGTAGGGATTGCAACGTTTATAAAAATTATTCAAATTGCGGGACAATAAAAGACTTATTAAAAAACATTTCATTTAATATATCAGGTAATAACTAATGAATTCTTTATCAAGAAGAAGATTTTTGAAAATTTCTGGTGCAACAATTAGTGCTGCTGCAGCTGTAACTTCTTTAAGTTCTGTTGTAAAAGGTGCTCAAAAAATTGATGAGAAAACTGGAAAACCAATTAAGGGAATACAAAAAATTCCTACTTATTGCGATGTTTGTTTTTGGAAGTGTGGAGCAATTGCATACTTAAAAGATGGTGAGTTGTGGAAGATTGAAGGAAATCCGAATGATCCATTAAGCAACGGAAGACTTTGCCCACGCGGAACGGGCGGTATTGGCGCACATTATTCTACAGATAGAATTAAGCATCCATTAATTCGTAAAAACGAGCGAGGCGAAGAGAAATGGGTTGAAGTTACTTGGGATGAAGCCCTTGAATACATTGCTACAAAAATGAAAAAAATTAAAAGAGAATATGGCCCTGAGTCTATGGCTCTTTTCAGTCATGGTGTTGGTGGAACATTTCTAAAACACACTATGAAAGCTTATGGAACAAACAATATGACGGCCCCTTCGTTTGCACAATGTCGTGGACCAAGAGAAGTTGGTTTTGAAATGACTTTTGGCGAAGGTGTTGGGTCTCCTGAAAGAACAGATATTGAAAACGCCAAATGTATTACTTTTATCGGTTCTCATCTTGGCGAAAATATGCACAACACGCAAGTGCAAGAACTTTCAAAAGCAATTGCAAATAATGCGTCTATTATCGTTGTTGATCCTCGGTTCTCGGTTGTGGCAAGTAAAGCAAAATACTACTTACCAATTAAACCAGGAACAGACATTGCATTATTACTGGCTTGGATGAATGTAATTGTTAAAGAGAAATTATATGATGTAGATTACGTAGAAAAATATGGTTATGGCTTTGAGCAATTTGCAGCAGAAATTGAAGATAAAACTCCAGAGTGGGCTTATCCTATTACTACAATAGAACCTGAGCTAATTAGAAAATCTGCTCGTGAAATGGCAAAAAATATTCCAGCATCATTTATACATCCAGGAAGACACACAACTTGGTATGGTGATGATACTCAACGAAGTAGAGCTATAGCATTGTTAAATGCCCTACTTGGTGCTTGGGGAAGAAAAGGTGGATTCTATTTGCCAAATAAATTCAGTGTTCCTAAATATTCCGATTATCCAAAGTATCCTAAATCGAAAAAACCTTTGGTTCACAATCCTGGACATAAATATCCGTATGCCGAAGGTGAGCAACTTTCAACCGGAATTAGAGAAGCAACAATTAATGGAATACCATATCCTATTAAAGGATGGATGGTTTACGCAACAAACTTACTCCAGGCTCTTCCGAATAGAGATGAAACAATTGCAGCTATAAAAAACCTTGATTTATTAGTTGTGGTTGATATTGTTCCTAGTGAAATAGCAGGATGGGCAGATGTTATTCTTCCAGAAGCAACTTATCTTGAAAGATATGATGATTTAAACAATGCTCCATTTAAGCAAAATTTTGTTTCGTTACGACAACCAGTAATTGATGCTCCACACGATCAAAAACCAAATTGGTGGATTGCAAAAAAACTTGCTGATAAATTAGGTGTTGGTAACTATTTTCCATGGAATAATATTGAAGAATATCTTGATGCAAGATTGAAAAAAGCTGGATTAAGTTTAGCAGAATTAAAGAAAAAAGGAGTTGTAAAAGGGGAGAAACAACCAATTTATTTTGATGAAGGAATTGAACCGGGTTTCTTCACTCCGTCAGGTAAAATTGAATTTTACTCATTGCAACTTGAAGAACATGGTTTTGATCCAATTCCAAAATTTACTGACCACGGAAACCCACCTCCTGGATATTTTAGATTATTGTTTGGACGTGCACCAGTTCACACATTTAGTAAAACTCAATCATATAAATTCTTAAAAGATGCTATGAGTGAGAACGAAGTTTGGATGAACCAAACTGTAGCCAATAAAATGGGTCTTAAATCCGGTGAATACGTTCAGCTTAAAAATCAAGATGGAAAGAAAAGCGGGAGAGTGAAAGTTCGTCCAACAGAAAGAATTAGAACTGATTGTGTTTATATGGTTCACGGATTTGGTCAAACGGCAAAAGAAATGAAAACTACATATAAAAAAGGTGGTAGTGATGCTGAACTTGTTACTAGATATAAAATGGATCCAATTATGGGTGGAACTGGAATGAATGTGAATTACGTTACAATTGATTGGGAGGCATAAGGATGGCTAGATATGGAATGGTGATAGACACCTTAAAATGCGTTGGCTGCCAAGATTGCGTTATTGCTTGTGAAGCCGAAAATAGTGTACCCGAAGGATTTTGTCGCGACTGGATTACAACAGAAGCGAAAGGAACGTTTCCAACAATTCAAATGGAAATAAGAACAGAGCGTTGTAATCATTGCACCGATGCACCTTGTGTTTCTGCATGTCCAACGGGAGCAAGCCATTATCATGATATTGGAGGGGTTGTTTTAGTAAATCATGATGAGTGTATTGGTTGTAAAGCATGTATCGCTTCTTGTCCTTACGATGCTCGTTTTGTTCATCCTGAAGGATATGTTGATAAATGTACATTCTGTATTCATCGTGTTGAAAAAGGTCAAGACCCAGCTTGCGTTTCTGTTTGTCCTACTTATTGTATGACATTCGGTGATTTTGATGATCCAGGGAGTGAAGTTAATAAACTTCTTAATTCAAGAAGATATCATTCGCTATTACCTGAAGCTGGAACGAAACCAAATATTTATTATTTAACTTAAAAAGAGTAAGTCATTGCGAGCATTTTTTTTGCGAAGCTTTGTAAGAGTCCCTTTGGGCAATCTGTCGAAGATTGCCATCCCGAAAAAAATCGGGACAAGCTGTCGTCCAGTAAAGATAGGACTCCTCGCAATGACAGTAAGAAAAAGGATTGAAATTTAGAAGATTAAACGTAGGTAAAAACTATGAACGAAATTACATCAACAAGACACAATCATTTAATTGACCCTTCTCTCCAAATCTGGAATTGGGAAATTCCCGTATATCTATTCCTTGGTGGAATGGTTGCTGGTATGATGCTTATTGCTGGTTACTTTTTATTTAAAGGAAGAGAAAACGAAGAGAACTGTTCGTGCTTTTATCTTCCTTACATTAGTTTTGTTTTATTGTCTCTTGGAATGTTAGCCCTCTTTTTGGATTTAGAGCACAAACTTTATGTCTGGAGACTTTATACAACATTCGAAATATCTTCTGCAATGTCGTGGGGTTCGTGGATTTTAGTGTTAGTATATCCAATGCTAATTGTAAATATTTTACTTAAACCACCAGCAGCTGTGGTTGAAAAATTTCCTATTCTAAATAAGCCCAAGGAATATTTTTTTAGTAACCCGATGCGTATTAAAAGTTTTGGAGTTTTAACAATGTTCTTCGGTGCTGGTATTGGGTTATATACAGGAGTTCTTCTAAGTTCACTTGGTGCACGCCCATTATGGAGTTCATCAATTTTGTGGATGCTCTTTTTAGTTTCCGGATTATCTGGTGCTGCTGCATTTGTTCACGTTATTGCAAAAAATGTTTACGAAAGAGAACTTCTTGCTAAAGCTGATAATGCTTTTTTAATTATAGAATTATTTGTTATTGCTCTTTTTATTGTTGGCCTAAAAACTGCCACCGAGGTTCAAGCTTCGGCTGCTGACTTATTATTAACTGGTGACTATGCAGCCTCATTCTGGGTTTTTGTTATCGGGCTTGGGATTGTTATTCCTTTTATTATTCAGATACTTGCTGTTAATCACAAAATAAAACATACTCCAATTGCACCGCTTATGGTAATACTTGGTGGATTAGTTTTACGATTTGTCATAGTTTCTGCGGGTCAATTTAGTCATTGGTTTAGAACGTATTAAAATATTTAATTAACGGAGAAAATAGATATGAATGTTAAAAAATGGTTCCATCATCATGAACACGATAATGTTCAAGAAGGGGCAATCACTCCAATTCACTACACTAATCCTTATTTGATTGGGTTATTACTTGGTTTTGTTTTGCTGGCTACTTTTGTAATAATGGGTAGAGGAATGGGAGCATCTGGAGTTCTTAGTACAGTAGTTGCTGTTACTGTTGAAAAAGTATCACCGGCATCTGTAGAAGGAAATAACTTTTACATGGGATACCTTGGCGATGGTGAAAGTAATCCTTTAAAAAATTGGTTAATGTTTGAAGTGATAGGAATAGTAATTGGTGGATTTATTTCTGGTGCTATTGCAGGAAGGAATAAATTAGTAATTGAAAAAGGTCCAAGAATCACTAATAAAAAGAGACTACTTTTTGCTTTTATTGGTGGTTCGCTAATGGGATTTGGAGCTAAAATGGCTCGAGGTTGTACCAGCGGACAAGGGCTTACCGGCGGTGCTTTACTAAGCGTTGGTGGTTGGGCATTTATGATAGCAGTATTTGCTGGAGCATACGCATTTGCATATTTTGTAAGGAGACAATGGACATGACATCACCATTTTTTAAATTCGGATATTTTAATGACGAAGTAAGTTTAATAGTTGCATTTATTCTTGGACTTGCTTTTGGCTTTCTTTTTGAAAGAGGCGGTTTTGGCAGTGGCAGAATGTTAGCTGCACAATTCTATTTTACTGATATGCGTGTATTCAAAGTAATGTTTACAGCTATCACTACAGCTATGATTGGACTTTTCTATTTAAGTTGGATTGGATTCTTAGATTTATCACTTGTCTATTTTGGCGAGACATTTTTACTTCCTCAAGTTATTGGAGGTTTAATTTTAGGAATTGGATTTGTAGTTGGTGGGTACTGTCCTGGTACTTCTAGCGTTGCAATTGCTACCGGAAAAATTGATGCAATTGTTTATGCGTTTGGTGGTTTGTTCGGAATTTTTGTTTTTGGAGAAGCATTCCCTTACATAACAGAATTCTTTTATTCAACACCAATGGGACAAATCACTCTTCCAGAATTATTTGGAATAGATCACGGAATAATTTTACTTGCAGTTATTTTTCTTGCTATTGCTGGTTTTACAGCAGCAGATTGGGGTGAAAAATTTATGGCAAGCAAAAAGGAGGGAAAATAAAATGTTAAAATTTTATGCAGCTTTACCTCCAAGAAAAAGAATAGGAATACTAGCCATAATACTTGGTATTATAGCAGCATTTATTGGCGTTCCTAATGATAACACTACTACTTTGGTAAATATTAAAGAACTTTCAATAACTGCTGGCGACAATGTTAATTCTGTTACAGTTCAAGAGTTATCAAATTGGATAATTAAAGGTAAGATGGATTATCGCTTAGTTGATTTAAGAATTTCAGCGAAGTACGATGAATATAATATCCCATCTTCAGAATGTGTTTCAATGAGTAGTTTAACAAAATCAGAATTGAAGCGAAATGAAAAAATAATCCTTTATTCTGATGATGATATTGTTGCATCTCAAGCATGGTTTATATTAAAATCTGATGGCTACAAATCTGTTTCTATTCTTAAAAAAGGTATGGAAGCGTGGAAGAGTGAAATCGTTTTCCCATCGTGCAATTGTGGAGAGCATTCAACTACTGAATTGAAACAACTTCATGCTAAAAAAGCAGAAGTTGCAAAATTCTTTGGCGGTATAATGCAAGCAGATGGTGGAAGTAATTCCAAAGTTAAAAAAGATCTTCCAAAATTGAGTGCTCCTAAAAAAGTGATTTTTAAAACCAGCCGTAAAAAACCAGCTCGCGAAGGTTGTTAAAACTGTAAATAATTTATAAATATTCAGCCGCGAATGCACGAATGATTTCATTTATTCGCGAATTCGCGGTTACCTTTT
>JAQICK010000105.1 GCA_027858595.1 Melioribacteraceae bacterium | reverse complement strand
ATTCAAGAGATTAAAACTATCGGTAGAGGGTTTAGAAAGTTTGAGAATTTTAGAACGGCAATACTCTTTTTTCTTGGTAAGTTAAATCTTTATCCACAAACTTCCCAGTAGTGCCATTTAAATGGACTTCAAAAGTTTTTCATTGCTGATTTCTATAATCACGAAACAAAATTAGTAATTGAAATCGATGGTGGTTATCATCAGTGCCAGATTGAATATGATGTAATGAGGACTGAAATAATTAATTTGCTTGGAATAGAAGTACTACGTTTTACAAACGAAGAAGTTGAGAATAATTTAAGAACTGTAATAAAAACGATAAGTTCAAAAATAAATTAATTGCTCGCAACCCCCTTCTCTATTTAAGAGAAGGGTTGGGGATGAGTTCTAACAAATAGGAGTCTACATGAAAGTAATAGTTCTAGGTGCTGGCTTAGTTGGTGCACCAATGGCTTTTGATTTAGCCAACAACAATGAGTTTGATGTTACGGTAGCAGACTTTAGCCAAACATCGTTAAATAAATTCTCTGGGTTTGATAATATCAAATCTATTCAACTTGATGTTACAAGCAAGGGTGATTTACAGAGAGTTATTTCAGATTTTGATTATGTGTTAAATGCAGTTCCAGGCTTTCTTGGATTTGAAACTATGAAAACAATAATTGAATCAAAGAAGAATGTTGTTGATATTTCATTTTTTCCCGAAAACCCATTTAGTTTAAAAGAATTAGCTGTAGCTAATAATGTTACTGCAATAATCGATTGCGGTGTTGCTCCAGGAATGAGTAATGTTTTAGTTGGATATCTTGCATCGCAATTGGATATAACAGAAAACGTTGAAATCTATGTGGGTGGACTTCCAGAAGTTCGTGAGTTACCCTATGAATACAAGGCTGTGTTCTCCCCCATTGATGTAATAGAAGAATACACTCGTCCAGCTCGATATATTGAACATGGCAAATTGGTTGTGAAGCCAGCATTAACAGATGCTGTACTTATGAATTTCCCTAATATAGGAACACTTGAATCCTTTAACAGCGATGGCTTGCGAACTATAGCAGAAACTATTGATGCTCCAAATATGAAGGAGAAAACTCTCCGCTACCCTGGCCATATTGAAAAGATGAAACTACTCCGTGATACAGGATTTTTCGATAAAGAAGAGATTGAAGTAAATGGACAAATGGTTTCGCCTTTAGATTTAACAACTAAATTGCTTTTTCCAAAATGGAAATTGGACGAAGGCGAAGTTGACATTACAGTTATGAAAATTATTGTTGATGGAATAAAAGACAATAAAAAAATTAACTCTTCATATTTTCTTTATGATAAATATAATCCAGAAACAAAAGTTCATTCAATGGCTCGCACAACTGGATACTCTGCAACAATGGCTTTGCGAATGTTAGCAAAAGGATTGTTTACCACAAAAGGAATTATTCCTCCCGAGTTTATTGGTAAAAATGAAACATGTGTAAATTTTATTTTGGATGGATTGGCAGATAGAGGAATTATTTATAAAAAAAGTGCTAATAGTTATTAATAATTTCAAAAATATTGACATTAAAAACCTTGTAGGTTTAGATTTTGCTATAAATCGAGTCTCAGCAAAATAGAGAAGCTGTCATTTCGAACCCTTTTTTAGGGTGAGAAATCTTTTAATTTTTGAAAGATTTCTCACATTCGTTCGAAATGACACAACGGAAGATACTGGTTTTCAGAAACTCCAATATATTTGTTATTATTTAACAAGTAGCTCCGTAAAGAACACGGAATTGCTCAAATATTTTATTTAATGAGCAACCCCGTAAACGGGACTCTAATAAAACATTCTATTTTATTAAGAGCATCTTCATAGTTTTAGTATAACCAGCAGTCTCCAATCTGTAAAAATAAAATCCACTTGCAAAGCTATTTGCGTTAAAATCCACTTCATAATTGCCAGCATTTTGTTCTTTATTTACTAAAGTTTCTACATTTTCTCCAAGTAAATTATATACTTTTAAACTCACAAATCTTGTGTCTTTAATCTCATATCTAATTTGTGTACTTGGATTAAAAGGATTTGGATGATTCTGTAACAACTCTGTTTTTGATAAACTTCCACTTACCGTAACAACATCAGAGTATTCAAAACCACCATCTGTATCAACTTGTTTCAATCGGTAGCTTGTTGCTCCAGAATTATCGAAGTAAGAATATTCTTTTGGAGAATTGCTGTTTCCGTGTCCATCAACAAATCCAATAGTCGTCCAATCTTTTTCTGATATCTGATTACTGATATCTGCTCTCTGTATTTCAAATTCGTAATTGTTTACTTCAGTTGCTGTTGTCCAGTTTAACATTACTCCACCATCAACTGTTGTTGCTGTGAATGAGGTTAGTTCTACTGGAACTGTACCACCTAATGTATTAGGCGAACCTTTGTCACCATTATAGCTATTAGTTGCTGCAATATAGTTCGCCTCAAGAGTAACACCAGCAACATGATTCGCTATATCATTTAATTCTGCAGATATTCCAGAACCAAATGGACTACCATCAGAGTAGTTGATTCTACATATTTCACCATTTACAGGATGTAACAAAACAATCTCATCAGCCGCATTACTAATAGTAAAAGATCCATCCACACTATAATCATAAGTAGGAGTGAAACCAGGAGCAGCTGAAATAGCTAAGGTTGCTACACCATTTGCTGGAACAACACACGAACCAGAAATAACAAGACTGTTAGTACCATCATCCTTAAGTGTCCAACCTTGTAAATCAATTGATGAGTTAGTATGATTATATAACTCCAAATATTCACCTTCTGCGTCGCCCAAAATGGCTGGGTTTGCCATAAATTCAGTTATTACTAAATCGCCAGCAACTTGCCCAAAACCAACCGATGTAAAACTAAAAAGAATTAAAAGAAGTAAAGTCATTTTCTTCATAACACCTCCATGTTATTTTGTGTTTATAACTATAACGTTAAGTAAGTAAATAAAACTTAAATTAACCAAAAATTAGGACAAAACTGTATATATTAAATTTATATTAAATAACGACAAAATAACTTTACATGGAGGTAGAAAAACCCTGAATGCAACATAGTTAAAATTTAAGATGTATTCCTATTTTTTTTATATTATTTAAGTTTAAATCTATGGCATGTAAAAAAGGACAAAACTTCTATAGGTTGCTTTTTGTAACAAAACTCTGCTAATCTGGGTTTCTTTTACTCCAAAACCTCCGAGGTTTAAGGCTTAGTGAAATTATTTTGTAATTAGAATTAAAAATTTCAAAAAAATTAGAAGCTTTACAAAACCTCGGAGGTTTGATGATTTTCAAAAGAAGTTTGTAAATTAGAATGGATTATGCTCAAAAGCCATTTTGGTTTTTTGTAGCACGGAATAGCATTCTGTGCAAATAAAAGAAGTTTTAACATTTGCTAAACAAAAGAGAAGCAACTTCTAGAAATTACATTGTAGTAGCATTGCTCCAAAAAGCTGGGTTTCTATTATTAAACATAATATTTGCAAGTAAATAACCTTGAAGGTTTTTCAAAGAGTTACTTCAAAATTAGTGTCATTTCGAACGAATGTGAGAAATCTCTCAAAAATCAAAAGATTTCTCCCCAAAAAACGGGATCGAAATGACAGATGTTTTCAGAAAGAACTACTTCAAAATTGTCAGTTTCTTTGTTGCAGAAAATGCACCAGAATTTAGCGTGTAGAAGTAAATTCCAGAAGAAAGTTTTGTAGCATCAAAAGTAACATTATAATTTCCAGCAGACTGAGCCTTGTTTATAAGTGTTGCTATTTCCATTCCGAGAATGTTGTATATTTTTAGTGTTACAAACCCACCCATAGCGGCTCCAAAGAGAGAATTTTGATTGGATGGAATTGAATAATTTATTGTTGTACTTGGGTTAAAAGGATTAGGATAATTTTGCGATAATGAAAACTCTGTTGGACTTGTATCTTCATCATTTACACCTACAAGAAAAGATGCTTCATCAGAATATTCACTTTCATTTCCACTAATATCATATGCGGAAATTTTGTAATAGTATCTATAATCCAATACTTCTGTATCGTCGTATGAATTTGTTGTAACTGTATTTAATAAAGAATAGATAGATGGAGTAAAGTTTTGAACCAATCCACGATAGATTGTGTAAAGCTTCAGATGGAAATGGAATTTCATAAATTTACGTAAGAGTAATGAAGGAGTATTCCATGCTAGAAAGAAAGCGTTATAGTGGTGAACAAAAAACGATTATATTACGAGAACTATTGGAGAACACTGTTCCCATAAGTCAACTTTGTGAAAAGTATGAAGT
>JAQICK010000279.1 GCA_027858595.1 Melioribacteraceae bacterium | reverse complement strand
AAATGGAAGAACTATTACAAAAAACATGAAACGATTACAGAATAAATAAAGTATCTTCGATACTTTATTTATTCATTTTCTTAAAAGTAGGAGTCAACCTATTTCAGGACGCTGCATCCTATTTTTCTAAATATGTATTTAATGCTTCAATTGGGTCATCAGTTTTATAAAGCACTGTTTCAATTCCAAGTTTTTTAGCAAGTTTCAACTTACTCTCTTCACCCATTCTTATGCCAATAAATGTAGAGCAATCGAAAAGCAATTCTTTAATTACTTTTGGTTGGTCTTCCCCGTGGCCGTAATCATGGTTTTGGCCGTTTCCTGCACCGTGGGGATTTTCTCTTTCTTCAATAAATTCGCCTTCGCGATTATAAATTTTATAAATAGGGGAAATTCCAAAATGACCTTTCCACATTTTATCTGTTTTCCCAACCCCTACTGCTATATTGTTATTCTTCTTTAATCCTTTATTTCTAAATAGTTTTCGTTAGATGTTAGTTCTATACTTTGGGTTCTTAATCTTAAGTCATTGCGAGGAGATCAGTATTTTTTGTCGACGTGGCAATCTATTGAAGAAAGAAAAATTACACAGATTGCTTCGCAAAAAGATACTTGCAATGACTTTCTATATATTTACATGAAGATTAAAATTCTTACTTTATCTCCATTTCAAAAGGCAAACGTGCTTGAACTTCTTTTGACTTAACCATTTTAATTGCTTTTGAGTAATGCTCAAAAATATTTTCAATTTCTGTAGAAAATATTTTTGCCGAGAGATCTTCTTGCAATGTTTCAAGCAATTCTTGAAATGGTTCTTTAATCTCTGGATATTCAACAATTTTGTAATCGTCAATTTCAGCCAATTCCTTTGCTGATTCAATTGCATAGTCGAGACCACCAATTTCATCAACTAATCCAATTTCAAGTGCTTGTAAACCAGTCCAAACGCGTCCTTGTCCAATGTTGTTTACTTCATCAAATGTCATTCCCCTTCCCTCAACAACAAGGTTAACAAATGTTTTGTAAACAGTATCAACTTGCCGTTGTAATATTACTTTTTCGCCAGCAGTTAGTGGACGAGAGGCACTTACAAAGTCTGAATATTTTCCAGTTTTCACACCGTCAAAAGTAATTCCAAGTTTGTTGTCAAAAAACTTTTGCATATTAGGAATTATTGAAAAAACTCCAATTGAACCAGTAAGTGTAGTATGTTCAGAAATAATTTTATCGGCACCACAAGAAATATAGTAGCCTCCAGATGCTGCATATTTTCCGTAGGAAACAACAAATGGTTTATCAGCTTTTGCAAGGTCAACTTCTTTCCAAATAATATCAGAAATTAAAGCACTTCCACCTGGTGAATTAACACGCATTACAATTGCTTTCACATTTTTATTATCGCGAGCTTTGCGAATTGCATCCACAATATTGTCTTTTCCAATTTCAGACTCACTTCCTTTTCCACCATTTATTTCGCCAACTGCATAAACTACTGCAATACGATTAGTGGTAGTAGATAGATTAGGTATAGCTACTTTATTATATTTTTTTAATGAAATAGTTTTAAGCTTTTTTCCTTCAGAAATATCTTTTAGAATTTCAAGTACCTCAACTTCATAATTTAATTTATCAACTAATTTGTAGTTAATAGCATCTGTAGGAGATTGAACAAGCATATTTTGGGAAATATTTTCGATTTCAGGGAACTCAATATTTCTCGAAAGAGTAATTCGTTCTAATAAATATGTGTTAATCGAGTTAATAAAAGCAGTAACTTGTTTTCTATTAGCATTGCTCATTTTATCAACAATAAAAGGTTCAACAGCACTTTTGAATTTTCCAACTTTAATTACTTGTGCTTCAATATCCAATTTGTCTAATGTTTTTTTGAAGAAGGTTAACTGCGCACTAAGTCCTTGAAAATCAAGTCCTCCAGTAGGTGTAAGGTAAATTGTATCGGCAACCGAAGCCAAATAGTAAGCTGCTTGCGAAATATAATTCCCGTGTGCAATTATTGGCTTTTGTGATTTCTTGAAATCAAGTAATGCATTTCGGATTGGTTCAATGGTAGCATAACTTCCAACATTGAAATTATCTAACTTGAAATAAATTGCAGCAATGTTGCTATCATCTTTTGCCTTTTTGATGCTTTCGGTTATATCATTCAATCCAAGAGATTTTCCAATTTTTCCAGACATAAGAGAAGAAAAACTCACATTGTCAAACTGTGAACGTTCAGGAATATCCTCCTTAAATTCCAATTCCAAAATAGTCTTTGTGGAAATTGAAACAGTTTCTTCAGAGCCCACCATTGATACCATTCCTACCATCATAAATATTGTTAAGAAAAGCAGAACGATTAGCGAAGCGAGTGAGCCTAATAGCGATGCGAAGAAAAACTTTAAGAATTGTTTCATTGTAGTGCCTTTATTTTTAAGGTTAAGTTGTGATACAAAAATAAGCAATGATTATCACTATTTTATATTTTGTAGTGTAAAATTTATAATCTAAGGAAAAACTACAATGGCTAAGTTTAATAAACTCTTACTTTTCTCAATTCTCTTTTTTTCTGTAATAATATTTGCACAGAAAAAAGATTTAACATTTGAACAGGCTTATCTACTTGGAACTCCGAAGTTGACAAAATCCTTGCCAACAGTAAATACTTGGGAAGATGAGAATTCATATATAATTGGAGAAGGACAAAAGTTAAAAATTGTTAATCTTCTTGCAAAAGAGGAAAGGATATTGTTGGACTATGATGAGTTAAAAAGTGAATTACCAGAAGGCTTTAGTAAGTTAAGTTCTGCAATTCACACAGAAAACTATTCCAAGTTTATTCTTAATAAGGATAATGATGTTTTTCTTTTTGAAAGAGAAAATAATAAGCTAACTCAATTAACCAGTGATGCAGAAGTAGAGAAGAATCCAACGTTTTCACCAAATGGAAATTCAATTGCATACACTAAAAACCATAATTTATTTGTTCTTAATTTTTCTTCTGGGAAGGAAATTCAACTTACACACGATGGTTCAGATGTGGTTTATAATGGTTATGCTTCCTGGATTTACTATGAAGAAATTTTAGGACGTGGTTCAAAATATCGTGCATTTTATTGGTCGCCAGATAGCAAACATATTGTATTTATGCATTTTGATGATACAAACGTTCCAACATTTACACTCTTTAATGCAGATGGAGTACACGGCGAGTTGGAAGTTAATCACTACCCAAAACCTGGTGACCCAATTCCAGATGTAAAGTTGGGAGTTGTAAATGTTGAAACTCAAAAAACCACATGGATTGATAGTACCACAAACCAAGGGAATTACATCGCTTGGCCAATATTCTCCTATGATAGCAAAGGTTTACTCTATCAGAGAATGAACCGTGGACAAGATGAACTAAATCTTATGCTAACTAATCTTGATAATCCAGAACCCAAAGAACTGTATAAAGAGACTCACAAAACTTGGGTTGAATTTATTGATGATATTTATCTACTTCAGAACGAAGATGGATTCTTATTCATCTCGGAAGCTGATGGATGGCATCACATCTATCATTACAATTTGGATGGAAAATTAATTAAGCAAATTACGAATGGCGAATGGTCAGTAAAGGATATTGCACGTATTGATGAAGAGAGAAAAATAATCTTTTTCCATGCAAGGAAAGAGAACTCAACCGAAAAACATCTTTATAAAATTTCTTTTAGTGGAAATGAATTGGAGAAGTTAACTGAAGGAGAAGGAACACACTCGTGCACTGTTATTCCAAATGGACAATTTTTCTTAGATAAATGGAGTTCTGTTAAGCACCCAATAAAATTAGTATTATATAATCTTATGGATGATGAAAATGAGATAATGGCAGATTCAAAACTTCCTGAAATGGATGAATATAATTTAGCAAAAGTTGAACTATTTACTATTCCGACAGAAGATGGATATGACTTGCCAGCAAAGTGGTTTTTGCCACCAAACTTTGATGAGAAAAAAAAATATCCCATAATATTTTCTATATATGGTGGGCCAGGAAATGCTACAGTAAGTAATTCTTTCCCAAGACGAGGATTAGGGAATTACTACCTTGCTCAAAATGGAATAATAGTAATTCAAGTTGATAACAGAGGCTCGGGACATTTTGGTAAAAAGGGAAAAGATGAGATGCACAGAAATCTTGGTGTTTGGGAAATTAATGATTTAGTTTCAGCCGTAAAATGGTTACGTAAAAAATCATTTGTCGATTCTGACAAAATTGCAATTACCGGCGGAAGCTACGGAGGTTACACAACAAGCATGGCATTGGCGAGAGCTGGAGAGTATTTTAAATATGGAATTGCAAAATATTCAGTAACAGACTGGCGATTATATGACAATGTTTACACAGAGCGTTTTATGGATACTCCTGAAGAAAATCCAGATGGCTATAATTATGGTTCCGTTATGACACATGCTGAAAATTATCAAGGTGGAATGCTAATAACACATGGTTCGCTAGACGATAATGTTCATATGCAAAATACAATTCAGTTGATAGATGTATTGCAAAATTTGGATAAAGAATTTGAATTAATGATTTATCCAAACCAGAGACATGGAATACGTTATCCAAAATATCCACATTCAATAAAATTGGATATAGATTTTTGGTTTAAAAATTTATTGGGAAAATAGAGGCTACAAAAATCAATTGTAATTGTTAGGAGTTTTGTCCTGAAGCTATCTGCATAATTAGTTAATAATAAAAAATGAAGAAGCTATTAGTTCTTAAATTTGTTGAGTGATTTTTTCGGCTTTGCAAAGGTAGTTTTCATCACAAGCAGTACGAGCACACTTTTTGCAGTATTGATTAGGAGTTTTTATTAAAGTAAACAACAATGTTTTGTTTTCCTTAATATCAGTTTTATTCCAATCACAAAGTTTTTTGTTTTTCATTTAGAATATAATTCTATTTTTTCAAAATTATTATAAGTTATTCTTTTATAGAATGTTAGATGCTAAATATAGTTAATTATAATTAAAAAGGATATAATGTGCGATTATTTAAATGTTATCCTAAAAGTAGAACCTGAGTGTTTTATGCTTTCTACTTCAATAGTGGCATTATTTAATTCGCAGTATTTGTTAACTAATGCTAGCCCAACACCATTGCCATCATATTTTCTTGTGTAGCCCATTTCTTCCTGAGAAAATGCTTCAAACAAATTAGGTAGATACTCATTGTCTATTCCAATGCCTGTATCTGTTGTTTCAACAACTAATTCACCAGAGTCGTTTCGCAGAATTTTCACCACCACTTCGCCGCTATTTGTGTATTTTACAGCATTATCAAGTAATTGAACGAAAATTTGATTAACCGTATATGAATCTGCTAATAATTCTGTATCTAATGTTTCTGCCCTTAAACTTAGTGTAATGCCCTTGTTTTTAGCAAGCTTCTTTATATCTGCAATAACAAACGATAAAACATCAGAATAAAGATTAATTTGAGTTCTCTCAATTTCATAAGTCCCTGCTTGGATTTCTGATAAGTTTAGCAATAAATCTACAGTCCGTATTATTCTGTTACCAGCTCTATCAATAACATCAAAGCTCATCATTTGATCTTCATTCGTGCTATCTTCAAAATCATATTTTAGTAGACAGGACATACTTACTAAGACATTTATTGGGGTACGTATTTCGTGGGACATTTGTGCAAGAAATGTTGATTTTAGTTTATCGGCATTTTCTGCTTTTTCTTTGGCTTTATATAATTCGGCAGTTCTTTCTGTAACTTTTTCTTCTAATTCAACATTGTTACTTTCTATTCTGTTTTTTTCTAAATCTAAGAGATAAATCATGAAAAATTCGCTACGTCTGTAATATTCAATTGAGTAACCTGCAATCATGCTAAAAAGAAGAGTAGATATAAAAAAGAAATTATTAGCAACGAACATTTCCCAGGGAAGATTCATCCAAATAGAAACTACTTCATAGAGTAATACCAATAGCCAAGTAGTATATGTCGCCCATCTAAATTCAAGTCCTAGAAAAGTATAAGTGAAAATGAAAACTAGTATTAATCCAGGATAATATGATGAGTTTACTTCTGGACCTCCAATTGCAATCATTGCAATAATTCCACTACCTACGAGGACAATTGTGGTGAAAAGAATCATCTGTCTGTATCGGTTGAAAATTTCTTTAGTTGTAAAAAACAACGTTAATAAAAGAATAGGAACTACGATTACTAGTCGAATAAAAATAAATATATTGGCTAATTCGGGGACAAATACAATATCTAAGAATGCAAATATGGAATAGAAAAATATTGCTATTATATAAGCAACCTGTGTTTGTCTTCGAAAAGTATCTTTGAAAAATTTAACATATTCTCTTTCTAAATGAGAATGTTTGCCAATAAATCTTAATGTGAAAAGATCCAAATCAGGAATAGTTTGAATCGTTGAATTAAAAGATAAAAACAAAGACTTAATTAACTGCTGTATGTATTTCTTATTAATCATAGTAACTGACAAAGGGTACAATTTAAAATGTATTACCGAAACTTATTTGAAAAGATAAACACTATAAAAAATAAATAAGATCTGTTATTAATCCTATTTGTTCGTTGGAATCACCGAAGGAGAATCATTTTTTTATTTTCAACAAAACTGGTCGCTGAGCCTGTTGAAGCGTGTAAACTATAAAAATATATTCCAGATGTTAAACCACTTGCATCAAATTGAACCTCATAATTTCCTGGAACGTGCTCTTTATTTACAAGGGTTACTATTTTACGGCCAAGAATATCGTATACAAATAGTTGTACTTGTTGCATTGGTGAGTTACTACTTGCACTTAAAGATGGAATAGAATATTTAATTGTTGTAGTTGGATTAAATGGATTAGGATAATTTTGAGATAATTGAAATTCAAATGGAATATTTTGATTTGTTTTTTCATTAACACCAACGATTTCGCCCATTCCTTCAACTAATATTTTTTGTAGATTACTGCTTAAATCCTTGTGGTCAAATTTATATGGTCTTCCAGCAATGTATGCAAATTGACCCGTTCCAGTAGGCTTACTCCACACACTACTTCCTTTTGCAGAACTAAACGATTCCGTAGAAACATAAATAAGCTCGCTATAACTGTGTGCAAGAGTTGTATCAAATAGTGCTGAAAGAGTATTGTCACTAATTAAACCAATATCTGTAAAACTAGAGTTATTACTTTTCATATCTTTAATTGTAAGAACCATAACATCATCCCAAGTGATGCCTAAATAATCACGCAGGTTATTATCAATAAAATTTTGTCCACGCTTAGTGAGTAGTAAAATATTGCCACCTGCATTTAGGTACCCGTGAGTTTCCAAATTATCCCAAGCTAAAATATCGTTTGTTCTAAAATCGGAAATCCAAAGTATAGTTGAATATTCTCCCATAATTGAATTTGTAAGTTCTCCGTTACTAATATTTGTAGGCAATGATGATGGATAACCTTGAGAAGGTTCATCAAATAAATCCCAAAAACTTATTTTTGTGTTTCCCCAAAAAGCTTTGTTACTGTAAGCGTCATATACTTCATCGCCAACTGCCCAATCAAGTCCGTTAACAAGTAAAACCCCTTTATTTAGAGTTGGATTAATAAATTTGAAGGAAGTCTCTTTCAATATCCAATTTTCTGGGTCAAGTAAAATTTCGGTTGGATATTCATCAACACTTAATTTAAAAGTTTGAGTTTGCAGTGAATCCCACACAGTATAAATAAATTGACCCGCATTAGTTTTAACTTCTATTTGAATTGGCATCCAAAAAAGATTTTTCGTTTGAACTTGGTCTATTGATAAATTGACTTCGTATCCATTAGCAACGCTGTCAACTGTATATCCGTAACTATAATTCGGATAGTTTTCACCATAAATCCATCCTTGAAAAAATTTCTCTAAATTTATTCCACTAACCTCTTCACAAACCCGCTGAAAGTCTTCGGTTACAGCAACATCATATGCAACAGTTGTATCAGCCGCATACGCTCTTAAAATATTGTAAAAGGTTTCTGTTCCTACAACACCGCGTAGCATATGCAAAACAGTTGCACCTTTTGCATAACTACGTTTACCATCAAAAATTTGATTAACAGAGCTAATATCTTGAACCCAAATTGAACCAACGGCTAATTTTGCTTGAGCCATTTCAGAAGCCATACTTGTTTGATATGCACTAAATCCTCCAACGGATTCGTAATAAGCCGATTCGGAGTATGTTGCAAAGCCTTCATTAAGCCAAATGTGATGCCAATCTTTGCAAGTAATTTTATCGCCAAACCATTGGTGTGCAAGTTCGTGAGCAACAATTCCAGAACCAAATGAGCCCATAGAAGAGCAAGTTTGGTGCTCCATTCCACCGCGCCATCCAAACTCGGCGTGTCCATATTTTTCTTCCAAAAACGGATACGTTCCGTATAACTCTGTAAAAAGTTCAAGCATATTAACAGTTCTATCAAGGTCGGTTTTGCGGGTGCTGGTAAGTCTTTCTGGATAATTATAATGTGTAACCACCATAGTATCTTTTCCAGTTACAAACTCATTTAGATATAGTTCGTAATTTGTTATTGCAAGAGAAATTAAATATTGTGCAATAGGATATTTATTATGCCACTTGTATGTATGAGTTTCGCCATTATCAACAATTTCTTCAAGCGATCCGTTAGAAACGGGAGTTAATGATGTATCTACGGTAATCCATATGTCTGCTGAGTCTGCTTTGTCTGCCGGAGTATCTTTGCAAGGCCACCAGTCACTTGCTCCGTATGGTTCACTTAAAGTCCAAATTGCTGGAGTTCCATTATGCGACGAAAACTCAAAACTACCAAATCCAGAGCTACCTGGCGTGCCACCATAATTAATTAATATTGTAAATTCTTCGCCAGTATTGTAAGTCTCATATAGTGTAATATTTATAAGGTTATTCTCGTGCGTGAATTTTTTAGCACCATGAGTAACCGAGCTTACAGTTAGAGAGTTTTGTAAATCGATAAAAATCGAGTTTAGACCATCATTCAAACTTTTTGCAGAGATTGTAATAGCTCCACTGATATTTTGGTTATCGTTATCAATAGCAACATCAAGTTTATAATAAGTAATATCAATTGTTTCATCACCAGGGTACTGAACCTTTTGGAATTTATTAAGAGTTGTAAAATGTTTTATCTTTGATTCAGAACAGATATTAGTTTCTTGCTGACCATAAGTTGCACCCACTATAAATAGAAATGCGAAATAAAGAGTAATAATTTTATTCATTTAGGAACCACGTTTTTAGTATTAACAATTACATAAAGTTAAAATAAATTAGATAAATATCAATGCAATTATTTAAACTATACTTTTAAGTTTGTAAAAAAAACAATGATTATGGAGTGGATAGGAAGAAATAGTTGATCCATCTTCTCATAATAAATTTATCGATTTGCTAATTGCAAATGGAAATGATGCAAAAGGATACTTAGTTAAAATGCAAAACAAGAACTTTTTATAGAAAAAGATGAAGTAAGAATTTCGGTGTTGACTGAAAGACTAATGTTCTATAATCAAAATAATTGAACTCAACGGTGTTTGAAATCACAGTTAAGTGAAAACTTTATAACTACTTTTGAGAAACATTTTTGAAAGGATTTTTGTATGCCACTTAACGAAGTTGTAAACTGCTCATTATTAATTGTATTTTCGTCTATTTTTCTGTTCTTTTTAGTTGGGTTTTTCTTAGCAAAACAAAATAAAAGTCATGAGAACTGTTAAAGAAATTCAACTTCGTTTTTGTATGCTTTTACAAGTCTAGCAACATAATCATCATAAGATATTTCAATTGTTCCGAACATTTTTAAATGTTCGGTTTCATATTGAACATCAACAATTTCGTAACCTTTTAATTTTAGATTTTCAAATAATTTAACAGTAGCACATTTGGATGCTTGCGGAACCTTTGAGAACATTGATTCCCCGAAGAAAGCTCCTCTGAAAGAAATACCATATAAACCTCCAACCAGTTTGTCTTTTTGATATACTGCTACTGAGTGAACATATCCAAGATTTATTAATCTTTCGTATGCTTCAATTAATTCTTGTGAAATCCATGTTTCATTTCTTTCTGAACAATTATTAATTACCGATAAAATATCGGAATCATATCTATATTCAAAAGGAGCAGTTTGCATAAATTTTTTAAGTGAACGAGGCAAGTGAAACCCATCAACAGGAATAACAGCACGGATTTCGGGCATATACCAGTTTATAACTCCATCTTCTTCTGCCATTGGGAATGAACCACGAGCGTACATAGAAATCATAAAGCCTGGCTCAAGATGTTTGTCGTTATCTAAAAGTCTGTTATATTCGTCCATTAAGTTTAAATTGATATCATGAAAAAATTAAATCGGCAATCATTAATATACACATTATCAGCAGTTTTTTTATGGTCAACTGTTGCTGTAGTTTTCAAAATTTCTTTGGAAGGAATGAATTTTGCTCAACTACTTTTTTATTCCTCATTTGCTAGTACAATCGCTTTGGGGGTTTTTGTTCTTAAACAAAAAAAATCATCAAATCTTTTTACATTCAACTCTGCCTTGTTGGGTTTCATTAATCCTTTCCTTTATTACATAATTCTTTTCAAAGCATATTCTCTATTGCCTGCTCAAGAAGCACAACCATTAAATTATACTTGGCCTATAGTCCTCTCGCTTTTTTCTGTCCTTTTCTTAAATGAAAAAATGAATTTTAAAAAAGTTGTTGGATTAATATCAGCTTTTATTGGCATCACAATTATTGCAACACACGGAAATATTTTGGCACTAAAATTTGATAATCTCACTGGTGTAATTCTGGCTGTGAGTACATCCTTGGTCTGGGCAACCTTTTGGATTCTAAATTTGAAAGATAAGAGAAGCAGCGTTGTAAAACTCTTTTCAGCTTTTTTCTTTGGAACAATTTTTTCTGGAATTTATTTGTTTCTTTTTGACTCTTTTAAATTAGAAAATTACAATTATCTTTTTGGTGCTACATATGTGGGCTTATTTGAAATGGGAATAACATTTCTTCTATGGAACAAAGGGCTTGAGTTAAGTAATGACAAAACCAAAACATCAACATTTGCATATCTTTCTCCATTTATTTCATTGGTTTTTATTGCTATAATATTAGGCGAAGTAATAATGCTATCATCAATACTTGGGTTAGTCTTTATTGTTGGGGGAATTGTTTATCAGAATCTGAATGCTTGATTTTTAGTAATAATATTCATACAATTGAGTGTGACTTTCATAGTTTATATGAATTGTGCGAGCCACGAAAAATTTCCCCGGTTTTTAACCGGGGTTTTATTTTCTCACAATCCCTAATGTATCAGTAGTTGAAGCCTCTTTAAGTAGTATTGGTTCTAAGTTATCAAAATATTTTTCTACTCGATATTTTCTTAAGCTCCCTTTTACATATTCTTTCCTATATAAAGCTTGTGCAATACTATCAACTACTTGAATAAAATATGAATGCTTTGAATCTCTTAAAAATGGATCTTCAAGAATATTGGTTGTTGGAATATTTCTCTTGTTTCCAAAATGAAAAGGGACTGGATTATATATCCTCATTTTTCTTAGTAGATGTCTCACTAGAGTTTCATCAGTAGTGTCGGAAATAATAATTCCTTTGTCGGACACAGATTTACTTAAGAAAGTATTATAACGTTGTATAAGACGACTCCAGGCAATTTCCTGAACATCTCTGGTCTCTTCAAATTCAGTTTTATCTAGACAAATATTTATCACTTTACTTTTGCTGAAAATAATTGGTAACTCTAAAATAAATTTCTCAAATATCTTTAATCGGTCTCTCTTTTTTATCTTTTTATATGCTTGTAGTTTGTTTACTCTAATTAATTCGCTTGTGTGGATTTCTTCTTTAAGATTTAAGTTGTAAATATCTTTGATAGATTTTCTAAACTCTTTTAATCTATCTAAACAAACAATCCAGTCATCTTGTGAAACAATTAAGCCAGATAAAATAAAATGGCGTGAGTTTTGCGAATAGTTCTCTACAAATTTGCCAGGGTCTCCCGACTCATCTACATATAAGAAGTACATTTTTCCCTCTTCAAATTGAAATAAAATTTTACACTACCACCTTATTTGATAGCTCATTAGTATCATCATCTTTAATAGGGAAGTACTCGCCCAAAATATTTCCAACTTTTTCAATTGTTGAAATAATTCCATCTAAATATTTCCCAATTTTAAAATCAGCTTCCATTTCGCTGCGGATATTATCCCAAGTAGATTGATCAACTTTTTCATTTATTCCAGAATCAGCAAGGATATAAAATTTTCTTTTGGATAAAAGAACGTATATTAATATTCCGGTTTTATCCCTCGTATCAGCCATGCCTAGTCTATAAAATTCATCCGCTGCTAAGTCTTTAATCTCTTTATTGGCCTTCAGAACTGGAGCGTCCTCTTTTATTGCCACACGAATTTCCCCAGCCGTTATTTTTTCCATTTTTTTAATTTTATTAGAAATATCTAAAAAGTCATCATCACTAAAAAAATGATAAAGTAATTCATTTTTCATTTTATCCTCACTATTGAATAGTGCAAAATAGTTTTTCGTTATAATAAAGGCAAACTATAGCTGCTTAAATCCAATTGTTTTATAATTCAGACTATTAATCTGTAAAATTATTCTGTAGCAAATATATCAAGGAAGGTGGTTTTTCCGAACCATTCAAATAATTATGGAATTGTCTATATTTACAATTCCTAATAATTTAAATACTAAAGGAAAAACAATGAGTTTAAAACTTAATAAGTTGGAAAAATATATCGGTAGCAAAGGTCCGTTGTTATTAATTATAATGGACGGAGTTGGATTTGGCAAAATGGATGAATCCGATGCTGTATTTCTAGCTAATACTCCAAATTTAGATAAATTACTTCAATCGAAATTACAAGCAAAATTGTTGGCTCATGGTCCTGCTGTTGGACTTCCATCCGATGATGATATGGGAAATAGCGAAGTAGGACATAACGCAATGGGTGGTGGAAGAATTTTTGCCCAAGGAGCAAAGCTAGTTCAAAAATCAATGGAGTCTGGTGCAATCTTCCAATCCAACAGTTGGGGTAAGGTTATGGATAGAACTTATCGAGGTGGAGCGGTTCATTTTATGGGACTGTTTTCAGATGGGAATGTTCACTCGCACATTAAACATTTTGAGCAATTAATTACAGAATGTGCAAATAGGAAAATACATCGTGTGCGGTTACATATTTTACTTGATGGAAGGGATGTTGGAGAAAAAAGTGCAATTAGTTACATTCAGCCGATTGAAGAATTATTAAAATCTATAAGTGATAAGAATGGATTTGATTATAAAATTGCTTCTGGTGGTGGAAGAATGATTACGACAATGGATCGTTACCAAGCTGATTGGTCAATAGTAGAGCGTGGTTGGAAAGCTCACGTACTTGGCGAGGCTCGCCACTTTAATTCTGCAGAAGATGCAGTTCAAACCATGTATGATGAAGATCCTAAAATGACTGACCAATATCTTGAATCGTTTGTGGTTGTTGATGAAAACGATAAACCTGTTGGGAAAATTCGAAATGGTGACGCAGTTGTATTTATGAATTTCCGTGGCGATAGAGCAATTGAAATTTCGCAAGCCTTTGAAGATAAGGAGTTTGATAAATTTGATAGAGTGGAAGTTCCAGAAGTTTTCTATACTGGAATGATGGAGTACGACGGCGATTCGCACATACCTAAAAATTTTCTTGTTGAGCCACCTGCCATTGAAAGAACGCTAAGTCAATATCTTTGTTCAGAAAAAGTTTCTTCATTTGCAATTTCAGAAACTCAAAAATTTGGACATGTAACATATTTCTGGAATGGAAATAAATCTGGTTACATTTGTAAAGAGTTGGAACAATATATCGAAATCCCATCTGATAAAATTGAGTTTGATAAAGCCCCACGAATGAAAGCAGATGAAATTACTGAAAAATCAATTGAATTATTAAAATCGGGGAAATACAAATTTGGTAGAATCAATTTTGCAAATGGGGACATGGTTGGTCACACCGGAAAAGTAGAACCTGCAATTGAAGCCGTTGAAGCTGTTGACCAAAGCATTGGAAAACTACTCTCCGTAATTGATGAACTTGGAGGAGTTGCTATTGTTACCGCCGATCATGGAAATGCCGATGAAATGTTTACAATTAAAAATGGTAAAAAAGATGTTAAAACATCTCATTCATTAAACAAAGTTCCGTTTGTAATTTATAATCCAAGCTCTAATAATGAAATTGAAATGGCAGATGTTGAAAATGCTGGATTAACAAACATTGCTGGAACAGTTCTTAATTTATTAGGATTTGAAAATGTTGATGATTATGAAAAATCCTTAATTAAGATTTTGTAAAATTTAATCGTAGAGGTCGCATTTAATGCGACCTCTACAAAAAAGAATATTCCAAATTTTGCCCTTGATTTTATTTTAAGTATTAGTGATTTTGGAATTCAAATTGTGTTAAAAAGGTACAAAATGTTTAAAAAGAAAAGTTTGTTTTTGATACTACTCGTTGGAGCATTCCAATTAAATGTTGCACAGACAGGAATTGCTAAATATGCTGGTGAGTTTATGGCAATTGGCGTTGGGGCAAGAGCTCTTGGAATGGGTGGTGCTCAGGTGGCAGTTGTTAACGATGTAACCTCTGGGTATTGGAATCCTGCTGGATTAGCAAAGATGAACTATCCACAAGTTGCACTAATGCACGACGAGCAGTTTGGCGGACTCGTAAATTACAATTACGGTTCGGTTGCAATTCCTTACGGCAAGGATATGAGTTTCGGAATTAGTGCAATTCGCTTAAGTGTGGATGGAATTCCTGATACGCGTAATGCTCTAGTTGATGAAAACGGTTCAGTTATTTTTGATATTAATAATCCAAATGCACGAATTGATCCAGATAAGATAACAGAGTTTAGCAATACAGATTGGGCATTTTACGGTACATTTTCAAAAAAACAGAGCAAAAATTTCTATTGGGGTGCTAATATAAAAGTTATAAGCCGCACTATTGCAGAGTATTCTGCTCTTGGAATTGGTTTCGATGTTGGTGCTTTGTACGAACCAATTGATAATCTGCAACTTGGTGTAAACTTAATGGATATTACAACAACACTTGTTGCGTGGGATGGCGGAAGCAACGAGTTAATTTCGCCAACAGCAAAATTTGGTGTTGCTTACGGATTTGAATTTCTTGGTGGAAGATTTTTACCTGCTCTCGATTTAGATATGCGATTTGAAAACAGACAATTTGCTTCAACGTTTAATGTCGGTCCAGTTAGTTTGGATGTGCGTGCAGGACTTGAATATAGTTTCAGAAATCTATTTATGGTTCGTGCTGGTTACACAGATGTTAAACAATTTACCGCTGGTGCTGGTGTTAAACTGCCAAAGTTAAACATCGATTATTCCTACGCCCAGTTTAGTGGTTCAGAAGAGGAAACCCTCGGGGTAACACATAGAATTTCAATTATGCTAACTCTTGAAGAACCTAAATTTATGAGAGATGGATTATAATACGTGAAATATGAAACGGCAAATTTAAAATCTTTTAGTTTTAGAAAAGAGGCTGTCTTAAAAATATTGCATGTCATTTCGAACGAATGTGAGAAATCTCTAACAAATCAAAAGATTTCTCCCCAAAAAACGGGTTCGAAATGACAGAGTTTT
>JAQICK010000265.1 GCA_027858595.1 Melioribacteraceae bacterium | reverse complement strand
TAATTAGTCAAAATTTTTAATATTATATTGCTAAAAAGCATGTTAAGTTTTATTGTGGCAAATGCAAACATTTAAATAATTCATAATTAGGGAGTGAAAATGAAGATCAACAAATACGAAGACATTTCGCAAATTGATAAAGAAGCGAAAAAAGATTACATCGATAGGCATTCTGCATTTGTTCATTGCGAAAGTAGTGCTACAAAAGGCGGGAAATTTGCTGTGACTGTTAAAGTTGGTGACGAATACGCACATCCAGATGATTTTGATCATTATATCTCATACGTTCAACTCTGGGATGGTGAAACATTTCTTGCAGAAGCTCATTTTACTCCAGGCGTTTTAGGCAACCAACCAGGACAAGTTGAAGTTGTTTTTAATGTTGTTCCAACAAAAAAAATGAAATTAACATCTATGGCATATTGCACAAAACATGGTCTATGGCAAAGTGACGAAGTGATTGTTGAGGTTGCTTAATTAAAGTGCTTTTTTAATTTTAATGGAAATCAAAGTTTGTAGAAAAAATAATAGTTAGCTATTTTTACAAATATAAATTAAGGTTATAAATAATATGTCAACAAAACCAGCATTTGCAACTAAATCACATCCAGAAAATTCAATTGAAACTAAAACATATAGTTTGGTTGAATCACTAAAAGAATTTATGCCAATTAAAAATGATCGCAATCGTTTAGGTTACGGATTATTCAAATATCTAAATGGCGAAGGTGATGCCCCTGAGGTTTTACTCCAATCTGCAAAAATTAGATTTGAAGGAATAGAGTATTCCGAGTTAGCTCATAAACTTTCTGATGGATTGAAAGAGATTAAGTAAACAGAGTAACAACTTAGTATATTAGAACTTAGCCGTATATTATAAATATCTGACAACACTAACAGTTCATAATAATAAGACCATAAATTTTTATACTAGAGCTTCTGCAAAACAAGTATTTGCTGATTTGTCATTTCGAACGAATGTGAGAAATCCCTCATAATTCGAAAGATTTCTCAACCACAAACCTGGTTCCTCCAAAGGAATTCCTATATAAGAAAAAACAGACCCTTTGTTTTGCAGAAGCTCTATTAATAATATACTTGTTTGTTTAAATGATTTCGGCAAAAATAGAAATATAATAAAGCCCCGCTATTACAAAGACTACCCCAGCAACTGTTCGCATAATTTTTTCAAATTTTGTAATCTTATTGTAAAACACTCCAATTTTTCCAGCCGTAAAAGCCAACAGATATGTAAAAAGGATAACTGGAAGCCCTGTTCCAAATGCAAAAATAATTGGAAGATACAAACCGTCTGCACTTGAAATGGACATGGGAATTAACATTCCAAAATACAATGCTCCACTATACGGACAAAAAGCCAAAGCAAAGATTACCCCAATCAAAAAAGAACCAATCAATCCTTTCTTTTTAAGTTTTTCCGATAGTCTTTCAGTGAAATTAGATTTACCCAAAAAATTCAGTTTAATTATGTTGAGCATAATTAAACCAATAATAATCAATAATGGACCTAAAGCCTTTTCTCCATTTTGATTAAAAAAGCGAGCGATGTGAAATTTACTTGCACCAAAATATAAGACTAACCCAATTACAGTATAGCTAAATGCTCTTCCTAATGAGTAAACTAAGCCACTTGCAAAAACCAGTTTCTTGTTAGAAATGTTTTTGGAAATAAACGAAGTTGCAGTAATATTGGTGGCAAGAGGGCAGGGGCTAACGGCTGTCATCAGTCCAAGCACGAAAGCAGATAAAATTGGAATATTATATCCCTCTATCAGAGATTGTAAGAAATCCATTTATAGTTTTTTTAGTTCAGTTTCTATTTTCACTTTTAATTCCTCGGAAAACTCTTTTTGTTTTCTTCCTTTCATAAAAGCAAAGTTAGTTAAATTAATGTGTGTATCTTCTCCATTAACAATAACATTTAAAAATAGAGATGTTCCAGATGCTTCAAAGATTTCAGCCATTTTAAGATTTTTTTCTTCATCTACATTTATTACCTGGAAAGTAATTTTACCATTCTTCAATTCATCAGCAAAATATGTTTCAAGTGTATATTTTGTATTTGTCTCAATAGAATTACAAGTAAAGCATCTATTTGTTGACTGAAAGTCAATAACTTCAATCATATTGGTAGATGCTTGTTCTTCTTGTGCAACACCGTTGGAAGGGAAAGACATCATAATTAAAAGCAACATGCCTAAAATGCTAAATTGTTTCGTTTTCATAACTCACCTTGTTTAAGTAATTAAAAAATTATGTTAAAAATATATCCTGATATAATTATGCAAAGTGTTACTACTCCAAAGAAAATTCCAATTAATTTAAAGCTCATCACTTTTTTTAAGAGCATTGCTTCTGGTAACGATAACCCTACAACACCCATCATAAAAGCAATAGCAGTCCCCAACGGAATACCTTTTGCAACAAGTACTTGAGCAACGGGCAAAATACCAGATGCATTAGAATACATTGGGACAGCTAAAATTGTAGCAATTGGGACTGCAAAGAGATTCTCTTTGCTCATATATTGCTCAAAAAATCCTTCTGGAATATATCCGTGCATTAATCCACCTATTGCAATTCCTATAATAACGTAGGGCAAAACACCTTTCATTATTGTTAAAACTTCGTTACAAATAATGGGTATGCGTTGACTAAATGTTTTCTTCTCGGCAACAAAAATATTTTGCTCCTTTTCTGCATTTGCTAAAACGTCTTTAACCCAAGGAGTTAAGTGTTTTTCCAATTTTAATTTTTGTAAAACTATGCCTGATGTCATGCCTAATAAGACGCCGCTTACCACATAAATAATTGTTGTCTTGATTCCAAAAAGTCCAATGAATAAGCCTATCGCTACTTCGTTTACCAAAGGTGATGTAACCAGAAAAGCAAAAGTAACACCAAGCGGAATTCCTCCTTTAACAAAGCCAATAAATAATGGTATTGATGAACAAGAGCAAAATGGAGTAACCACGCCAAAGAGACTTGCCATAAGATATTCAAATCCGTAAAGTTTATTACGTGAGAGGTAATTTCTAACTTTATCAATTGGAAAATAACTGTTAACAATGCCCATCAAGAAAATCACAACAAAGAGTAATAATAAAATTTTTGTGGTATCATAAATAAAGAAATTCAATGCTTCTGCTAAATGACTTTCTGCATTCATTTCAAAAATGTCAAAGACAAACCAATCGGCTATATTTTGTATCCAATCGAACAAATTATTTAATCTTTGATAAAATCATTTGCGTTATTGCCTCGTAAATGTTCGGCCAAACCAATTAGCCCATCAGTTAGATATTTTACATTATAGCCCTTAGTTTTTAAATATGTCATTGCTATTATGGCTCTATCTTTATGTGGACAAGCCGTTACAATAATTTTATTTTTATCAAGTTTTGAAAGATTATTTGGCAAAGGAATACTTATCGCTATTGGCATGTTCCACGATTTATATTCTTCTTCAAAACGAATATCAATTAGTTGAGCTTTATTTTCTTTTAACAAAATTGTAAGCTCGCTACTATTAATTTTCATGTCTTTTCTGGAATTGTAATCATAACTTAAAATGTAATCTTCAAGTGTAATTTGTTGTGCTTTTATTTCAGATGAAAATATTGTTAGTAACCCCAATAGTATTACTGTGAAATTTATTTTATTTGTTTTCATAAGTTAGACTAATAATTCCAATACTTCTGTTTTGGTAGGAACTCTTCCTTTAAGTTTAACAACTTCGTTAACCACAACGGCTGGTGTTGACAATATATTGTATTTCATTATTTCCATTATGTCTTCAACTTTTTCAACTGTAGCATCAATGTTGTTTTCTTTCACAACATCTTCAACAACCTTCATTGTTCTTATGCAATTTGGGCAGCCAGTTCCAAGTATTTTTATAGTTTTACTCATCTCTTTTCCTTTGCCTATCGCAGATAAGCGATTTAATTTGTAAATATTTTTGGCTAAGTTCTAAGTAATTCAGCATTATTTAATTGTAATGTTATCAATAGATAATCTAAAAAAAGAATTTGTCATTTCGAACCCTTTTCTTGGGTGAGAAATCTCGTGAATAGTGGGA
>JAQICK010000463.1 GCA_027858595.1 Melioribacteraceae bacterium | reverse complement strand
GTATTATTTTTTGCATATAGCACCTCAATTTTGCCAAATCTCTATTTGCTTTAAGTATTAAAAATTAACACTTCCTATGCAAGAATAAATAATATATTTTGAATATGCAAGATTTTAGAATTGTCCCAATAAAATTATTTTCAATATTTTTAATTGCACTTACCCACCAAAGAGATTAATTTAACAGATATATTTTATTGAAACTTCTCTGGAGAACTAATGAAACATTTAGCCCGCTTTCTTATCATTATTTTATTGTTCAATCCACTTTTGCTGGCACAAAACAAAATTTTCACAATGGAAGATGTTGTAATAAATTCCAACTCTTCACTGGCTCCCACCACTCTTAAACAATTGCAGTGGTTACCAAATGAATATTCCTACAGCTATATCGAAAAAGATGAGAATGTAGAAATGCTTGTGAAAGGATTTGCAACTTCTGGCAAGAAAGCTCAGTTGGTATCTCTTGAAACTCTGGCTAATGAATTGGAAGACTACTCGGTTAAAACTCCAAAAAGATTTCCCAAAATTTCTTGGATTGATGATTTCACTTTTAAGTTCCAGGCAGAAGATAAAGTTTTTTCTTACGCAGTGGAAGATGAGGATTTAGAATTAATAGCATCTCTACCCGAAAATTCAGAGAACACAACTTTTTCAAATGATAATAAAAAGATTGCATTTACAAATAACAATAATCTATATCTAGTTGTTAACCCTGAGGGAAACAAACAAATAACAACTGATGGGAAGTACGGAGTTACAAATGGAATGTCAGTTTCACGCAATGAATTTGGTATTTCTGGTGGAATTTTCTGGTCACCTAAAAATAATTATTTAGCATTTTACCATGAAGATTTAACTCATGTAACGGATTATCCATTAGTTGATATTTCAGTTACTCCAGCTAAGATGGAAAATATTAAATACCCAATGGCAGGTGGAACTTCTCCTGTTGTTTCTTTGGGAATTTATAACATTCATAAAATGGATTTAATTTGGTTGAAGACTGATGGTGATAAAGACCAATACCTAACTAGCATCACTTGGGGTCCAGACGAAAAGTATATTTATGTTGGACATCTAAATCGAGACCAAAACCATCTTCGCCTTGTTCAATACGATGCTAATAGTGGCGAGAAAGTTAAAGATCTTTTTGAAGAAAAAGACGAACAATATGTTGAACCACAACACCAGCTTCAGTTTTTAGAAAACGAGAAAAATAAATTTGTGTGGTTCTCTCAACGTGATGGTTGGATGCACCTTTATCTCTATAATACTAATGGCGAAATGCTAAAACAACTTACCAAAGGAAGTTGGGTTGTTACCGACTTTTTAGGATTTGACAGTAAGCGCGATAATTTTTTTGTTGTGGGAACAAAAGACTCTCCAATGGAAAGACATCTTTACAAGATAGATTTTAAGGATGAAAAACACTTTGAAAAATTTACTGTAAATGAAGGAACTCATAAAATTAAAAAGCACAATAGTATGCGATTTTTTATTGATGAGTTTTCAAGCATCTCTACTCCAAGAGAAATTAGTATCCTTACTGAAAAAGGTAAAGTTGGTGGAATTATTCATAAATCGGTGAACCCTATTGACGAATACTCTGTTGGTGAACAAAAACTTTTTTCAATAAAAGCTGATGATGATTCTACCGATTTATTTTGTAGAATTATTTACCCTCCAAATTTTGACGAAAAGAAAAAGTATCCAGTGATAGTTTATGTTTATGGCGGTCCTCATGCACAACTGGTTACCAATAGTTGGGGATATGGACGATATGCCTTTTGGTTCAATTATATGGCTCAACAAGGTTATATTATTTTCACGCTTGATAATAGAGGCTCCGCTAACCGTGGACTAGAATTTGAGCAAGCCGTTCATAGAACATTAGGGACTAAAGAAATTCAAGATCAAATGACTGGATTAGAATATTTATATGCTCTTCCTTATGTTCATCCAGCACGCATTGGGGTGTTTGGCTGGAGCTACGGTGGATTTATGACTACATCATTAATGACTAGAACAAATGATGCCTTCAAAGTAGGTGTTGCCGGCGGTGCAGTAATAGACTGGAAATACTATGAAGTTATGTACACAGAACGCTACATGGATACACCACAACAAAATCCAGAAGGATATAATAATGCAAGTTTATTAAATCATGTTCAAAATCTTAATGGAAAATTGCTTGAAGTACATGGAACCGTTGACCCTGTTGTTCTTTGGCAAAATACTTTGCAACTAACTAAAAAAGCTGCTGGGTTAAATATTCCGCTCGATTACTACCCGTATCCAGGGCATCCACACCACGTTTCTGGAAAAGATGCACTTCATCTCTACAATAAAATTACCAATTACTTTTTAGATAATTTATAAAATTAAAGAGCCTAAGCAGTTGATTAATTCTAACTGCTTAGGCTTCTCTTTTTAGTAATAACAAACTATTGTATTTAGTATTTGTGGCTAAGTTCTAAGTAATTCAGCATTATTTAATTGTAATGTTATCAATAGATAATCTAAAAAAAGAATTTGTCATTTCGAACCCTTTTCTTGGGTGAGAAATCTCGTGAATAGTGGGA
>JAQICK010000131.1 GCA_027858595.1 Melioribacteraceae bacterium | reverse complement strand
GAATTACATAATTGACCCAAAATTGAAAGAAATGGTCAAATTTTCACCTCTTAATTTATACGACGATCTCAAGATGAGAAGTATGAACAACTTTGATATAGTTTTTTGTGCAAATGTGTTAATCTATTTTGATGCAAAATCAAAAATAAAGGTAGTTTCACATCTCTATAATTCCTTGAATAGAGGAGGATATTTATTTATTGGATATGCAGAAACTCTGCACGGTATTTCAAAAGCATTTAAACTTGAAAGTTTTCCTAAAACGATAAGTTATAAAAAGGAGTAATAATAGATGAAGAAGGTAATTTTAGTAGCGGATGATTCCCCAACTATAAGAAAGTTTGTAACTTTTTCGTTAGCAGCAAAAGGATTTAAAATTATTTCTGCAACCGATGGCATGGAAGCTTTAGAATTGCTTCCATCCAGTAATGTCGATTTAATTATTACAGATTTAAACATGCCAAATGTTGATGGATTTGAATTAATACAAGCGGTAAGAGAGAATGATGCTTACGTGGATGTTCCAATAATAATTTTAAGTTCTCTTGGGAGCGAAAAAGATATTGAGCGAGGATTAAGTATTGGTGCAAACTCGTATCTTGTTAAACCATTTGATCCTAAAAAAATTAATTATGAAGTTTCAAAATATATAAGCTAAGGAGATAGAAATGAGTTTGAAATTTTTAGTTGTAGATGATTCAATTACAATGAGACGAATAGTTGCAAATTCCCTAAAGGGATTAGGCTATTCGGAATTACTTGAGGCTGGGGACGGCAAAGAGGCAATGGATGTATTAAATGCTAACAGAGATATTACATTTGTTATCACAGATTGGAACATGCCAAATGTTTCTGGTTTGGAGTTGGTAAAAGGTATCCGAGCACATGCAACCTATAACAAGGTTCCCATTTTAATGGTTACAACACGTGGTGTAAAAGAGGATATAATGGAAGCATTAGCAGCAAAAGTAAATAATTATGTTGTTAAGCCATTTACTCCAGCAATTCTTAAGGAAAAAATAGAACAAATTATGGCTAGCCAATAGGGAATATAATTATGAATAACGGAAAAAATGATTTTACATCGCTGGGTAAAAAATTAGAAGAACTAAAAGAGTTATTTGTTGTTGGGGGGAAAATTATTCCAGGCATAGAAAAATTGGTTGACTTTATGACTGAGATTGGCCCCTTACTTGTTAACATTAACAATTCTATCGAAGAGAGTAACGCTAAAATCCCTAAAGCAACCGATCACATTGTAGATGTAACTAGTGCAACAGAGTTAGCAACAACAGAAATATTAGACCTAATTGATGCTATTTCTTCAAATACTTTTGAATTAACACATACATTTAATGATGCTTTATCAAAAGAAGGCGAAATCAAAGAAATTTTAACTGAATTAGCTTTGTTGGTCACAGATAATTCTGAAGCAAAAGAACTTGTAGAAAAATTATCAGAAAAACTTGTTCTTGAAAAAGCAAAAGCAAAAACAACGGAAGCTCTTGATAAAATTCTAATGGATGCTACAAACATAGCTATTGCACTTCAGGTTCAAGATATTACTACGCAACAATTGGCTGCTGTAAACCACTTAATTTTATCTGTTCAAAAGAAATTATCTTCTCTAATGTTTGATTTTAGCGATGATGAAGTTAAACAAGTTGATAACTCCAAGGGAGTTGTTGTTCCAGAAGAAGGAAATTTTGATATGAATGCAAGTTTTCACAACCAAGTATCATCTCAAGACGACATAGATAAAATGATTATTGAAAGCAACAACACATCGCAAGATGATATAGACAAATTATTTGGGTAAAATTATGAGTGACGAAAATAAATATGCAATGCTAATAGATCCGGATATGGCAGAGATTGTTGATAGCTTTGTAGTTGAAACACATGAAATACTAGAAGAATTAGATCACGCTTTAGTTGAGTTGGAAAACAAACCTGAAGACGATGATTTATTGAATAAAATTTTTAGGGCATTTCATACTATTAAGGGTACTTCTGGTTTTTTAGGTTTAGAAAAACTTACCGCTGTTACTCATAGAGGCGAAGATATCTTAAACAAACTTAGAAAAGGCGAGGCAAAGCTTAGTTCAGAGTTGATGGATGTTATTCTAGTCGCTTACGATAAAATTAAAGAATTAATAATTGTTATTGAAAATGATAAAAATGAAAATGTTGAAACGAGTGACACAGTTGCATATCTCGAGAATGCTATAAAAAGTCTTGAAAATAATGTCCCAATTGTAAGCCAAGCAAAAGTAGCTACACCAAGTGTTGTGGAAGAACCGACAGCCAATGTTCAAGAAGAAGTAGCAGAGGTTGTTAAAAATGAAGAACTAGAGTCGAGTGTAGATTCCAAAGAAGTTGTAATAGAAAACCCAGTGGAAGCTCCACCTGAAATAATTATTGCAAAAGAAAAAAAAGTAACCGCAAAACCTCAAAAAAAGTCAGAGGATACTAACATACGCGTTGATGTTGAACGCTTGGATGAACTACTTAACATTGTCTCTGAATTAGTTCTAGGAAGAAATCAATTAGCACAAGTTAACTCCGAAGCCACTTTAGAATACGAAGGCACCAAACTTTCTCGCGATTTAGCTGAAGCAACAAAACAAATAGATATTATGACCAACGAATTACAATTGGTTGTGATGAAAACAAGAATGGTAAAAGTTGGAAAAGTCTTTAATAGATTTCCACGCGTTGTACGTGATTTATCCAAAGAGATGGAGAAAAATGTAAACCTTGTAATTAAAGGAGAGGAAACCGAATTAGATAAAACGTTAATTGAAGAAATTAATGATCCATTAGTTCATCTTGTTCGTAACTCTGTCGATCACGGAATTGAATCTCCTGAAGAAAGAATAGCAAAGGGTAAAAATCCAAAAGGAACTTTAACTCTTTCAGCAACACACGAGGGAAATCATGTAATAATTTCTATTGAAGACGATGGAAAAGGAATTAATCCAGAAGTAAGTAAAAACAAAGCAATTGAAAAAGGATTAATTACAAAAGAAAAGGCAGAAGATTTATCGGACACAGAAATTTTTAATTTCATCTTTGCCCCTGGATTTTCAACTGCAGCTGTTGTTACAAATGTTTCAGGACGTGGCGTTGGAATGGATGTTGTACGAACAAACGTAACAAAACTAAGAGGAATTATAAATATTGAATCTAAAGTTGATAATGGAAGCAAAATTATTATAAAACTACCATTAACTTTAGCAATAATTTCTGGTATGGTAGTAAGATCTAGAGAAGAGATGATGGTTATTCCACTTAGTTCTGTTGTTGAAGTTTTACGTGTTCATACAGACGAAATTTATTCCGTAAATAACAATCCAGTTATAAAAGTTAGAGATAGAGTTATTCCATTAGTTTCAATTGATAAGCTACTTTATAATCAAACAGAAGAAAATTTAGATAAAGTATTCCAGTTTATTGTTATAGTTGGAGTTGCCGAAAAAGTGTTTGGAATAAAAGTTGATGAGATGATAGGACAGAAAGAAGTTGTAATTAAATCTCTAGGAAATTATCTTGGAAATATAGAAGGAATTGCTGGTTCATCAATTATGGGAGATGGACGAGTTGTAATGATTTTGGATATTGCAGAATTATTACTTAAAATAAATAGACAAGTTGAAGCGAGCATTTAAAATGATTAATCGCAAAAAAAAGATTTTAATGCGAGTTTCATAAAACAAAAACAAATAATTGTGTATAGATGAAACGAAAAATAAAAGTTTTAATAGTTGATGATTCTGCATTTATGCGAAAATCGCTATCTATTCTGCTTTCTAGTGACCCCAATATTGAAATAGTTGGAACTGGAAAAGATGGAAAGGATGGTTATAATCTCGCTAAAGAACTACGTCCAGATATAATTACCCTCGATGTAGAAATGCCAGTTATGGATGGATTAACGGCTCTAAAACTTATAATGAAAGATGTCCCAACTCCAGTAATTATGGTTAGCTCTATCACAACCGAAGGGGCAGAATCTACTTTAAAAGCTTTTGAATATGGTGCTATAGATTTTATTTCGAAAGAGCAAAGTTTTGTTAGTGTTAATATCACTAGTATAAAAGATGAGCTTATTCGTAAAATTAAAAGCATTGTTTACCAAAAATGGAATACTATACATGCACAGACTAGTGCATTAGGAAAAACTCCTACAGGCGCAGCCTCCACTGCGTCTAGAGGCGTTCTACCTAAAATTGGATATAACTCAATTGCTATAGGTGTTTCAACTGGCGGACCAATTTCACTGCAAAAAGTTATCCCACTTTTATCCGATAATTTGAATGTTCCAATATTTATAGTTCAACATATGCCACCTAAGTTTACAAAATCATTAGCAGATAGATTAAACACAATGTCCAAATTAACGGTAAAAGAAGCTGAACACGGAGACTTAGTAAACATCAATACTGTTTACATTGCTCCAGGGGGCAAACATATTAATTTTACAAAAATTGGAATTAATGTAAAAATATTAATTTCAGATGAGCCATTAACTTCTTTGCACCGTCCTTCAGTGGACGTCATGTTTCACTCGGCAATCTCTTTCTATGGAAAAAAGATGCTTGGCGTTATTATGACAGGCATGGGAAAAGACGGATTAGAAGGAATAACAGAATTGAAAAAACTAGGTGGTAAATGTCTTGCACAAAACGAAAGTTCTTGTGTGGTTTACGGAATGCCAAAAGCAGTTGTAGATGCTGGGTACGCTGACATAGTTGTACCACTAGATCAAATTGCAAATAAAATAAACTCGGTGTTTAAATAATGAATGATAAATTTGAAGAACCAATTTTTAGAGAAATAGATAAAAAAAGCAACCTAACTTCAGGTAATGTAATTAAATCAGAAAAAGTAGCTATTTCAGGTAAAACTAAAATTACTATTGAAGAAGAAAGCCACGAGGGCGTGAAGTTTATAATAAAAAAAGATTCTAACGATGAGATAAAAGAGATTAAATTTATCTGTTCATGCGGACAAACCAAATCTCTTATGCTCGACTATTCTGAAGAATAATAGCCAACTATCTATAAATAGCCACTCTCAACATATTTGTTTTCCAAATATTCATTTTCAAAACCTAATTTTTTGTATCATTCCCGAATAACTTTAGCAGGAATCTCATCAAATATAAAGGATTCCTGATTAAAACTATCGGGAATGACATTTTTTTGAGAACCATATAAAGACAATTTAAAGCATAATTTTAAATGGCACTAGTTTTGCCATTATTATTCAAAACAAACGGAATAGTAATGGCAGCATCAAGCATAAATTTACTCGAAAACTACATATCTCATCTATCTACCAAAAACAAGGTAATTAGTCAAAATATTGCTAATATTGGAACCGAAGGCTATACACGCCAAAATGTAAAATTTCAAGATATGCTCACAAGCGAAATGAATTCCAGTGTAAAGAAAACAGAAAGTAAACATATGAATTTATCTTCACCTTCAGATTTAGGAATTGATAACGAAATATTTTTAGATAAATCGAAAGAACCCAATGGTGGAATTAATAATGTAGATATTGAAACTGAGATGGCAGAATTAGCAGAAAATGCAATTAACTTCAAATTTACATCAAAAAAGATAGCTGGTCATTATCAACTGCTACGAAGTGTTATTAAGGGAGGTAGATAATTATGGAAATTAGTGGAAGCAACCCAGGATTTAAAATAAGTGCTCGCGGATTAAGCGTTCAAAGAACACGAATGAATTTAATTGCCGAAAATATTGCAAACGCAGAAACAACAAGAAACGAAAACGGAGAACCATTTAGAAGAAAATTCATAACTATATCGCAAGACCAAAAGGGATTTAATAGTATAAAACAGCAACAAGGCACTTTAACTATGCAAACCACAAATGGTGATCATATCCCTTTTACATCACCTGCTGAAATGGGTTCTACCGGAAATTCTGCAGGTTTAGATTATGCTATTCATGAAGATTCTGGTGTTGGTGAATTGATCTTTATGCCAAACCATCCAGATGCTGACGAAAAAGGATATGTAGAAATGTCTAATATAAATGTAATTCAAGAAATGGTTGAAATGATTGCTGCATCGCGAAGTTACGAAGCTAACCTAACAGCACTTGATACTTCAAAACAGATTGCAAAAGATTCATTGGAGATATAAATGAGAATTAATACTAATGCTGTAGGAAATTATTTTCAACAACAAACTCGAAACGTCTCTAACGTAGCACGCCAAGAGAGTGTTCAGAAAACAACCACAAAAAATTTAGTTGAGCAACCAATTTCAGGAAAAGAAAAAGAAATGTTTGCAAAAATGTATCCGCTGCAAAAGTCAGAAATAATGGAATATCATTATTATCAAAAAAATGGTGTTATGTCTGGCGTAACAGTGGGTTCACTTTTGGATAGGAGAGGATAAAATGGATATAGGAACAATTCAATCGGTAGCAAAAGCAATTCCTAAAACAGGCATTACCGAAAAAAGTAATGGAAACCAATTTGAAAATATATTTAAAGGTATTGTTGATAGTGCAATAAGTGCTCAATCAGAATCGAAAGCTTTAACTAATCAATTTATTAAAGGTGGCAATGTAGAGCTACACGAAGTAATGATTGCAGGAGAAAAAGCAAAAACTTCCATGCAACTACTTATGGAAATTAGAAACAAATCGATAGATATGTATAAAGAACTTACTCAAATTCAAATTTAGAACGGGATTTTAACTGATGAATGATATTTTTGGAATATTTAACAAACTGGCTCCACAGCAAAAAATGCTGATTGGTGGAATTGCAATAGTAACTTTAATTCTACTCGGTGTTTTGGTCTCGTTTTTAAATGAGCCCAATTACTCAACGGTTTATACTAATTTAGCTCAAGAAGATGCCGCAAAAGTGTTAGAACATCTTAACTCGAAGAAAGTTCTATATAAAATTGAAGATGGTGGAAGCACAATAAAAGTATCCGGCGATGTTGTTTACGAAACAAGATTAGAATTAGCGGCCAAAGGAATTCCAAATTCTGGAATACTTGGCTACGAAATTTTTGACAAAAGTACTATGGGAATGTCAGAGTTTATGCAAAAGCTAAACTACAAACGAGCATTGGAAGGTGAACTCTCTAGAACCATAGTTCAGCAAGATGGAATTGAAGCTGCAAGAATTCACATTGTAAGTCCAGAAAAATCAATTTTCAAGAATGAACAAAATGAAGCAACTGCTTCAGTTGTTTTAAAAATCTCAAGCGGTTCCCTTTCAAAAGAAAATATAAGTGCTATTGTAAACTTAGTGGCAAGCAGTGTTGAAGGATTAAACAAAAACAACATTACTCTTTTAGATACAAAGGGCAGATTACTTTCGCAACAATCTGATGATAATGATTTTGGCATTTCAACAAGTAAGCAATATGAAATTAAACAATCTATCGAAAATTACTTGGTAAAAAAGGCTCAAAGTACTTTGGATAATATACTTGGATACGGTAACTCAATAATTCAAGTAAATGCAGAGCTTAACTTTGATCAAGTTGAAAGAACCATGGAGGATTTTGATCCTGAAAGACAAGTTGCAATAAGTGAGCAATCTATAAAAACCGAAAATATGGGTGCAACATATTCTGATACAACCGCACAGGTAAGTCAAAATACAACCACCAACTATGAAATTAGTAAAACAATTCAGAGAGTGGTTGAAGGAACAGGAAATATTAAAAGATTAACCGTTGCAGCTGTTATAAATGACGAAATAAAACAAGTTAAAAATGGCAAAAAAGTTGAAACAGTTCACGAACCACGGTCGGATGAACAAATTCAAAAATTAGAACAAATTGTTAGAAATGCTGTAGGTATAAACGGTGTTAGAGGCGATGAATTTTCTATAGTGAATATATATTTTGATAATGGCATGATAGATACAAATATTGATGAGACAGCTTCAACGACTCAAAGTCCGTTTGATAATATGGATAAATTGATAAATCTAATTCTTATTGTTTCTGCAATTATTGCCTCACTTATTCTTTTATTAAAATTAATGAAAAGATTAAAAACAGAAAAAATAATGATTGGAAATGTAAACCCTAGCGGTTTAGCAGTGGCTGGAATGAATTCAACTCCTTCTCTTAGTGATTTTGCGTCAACCGCATTGCCTTCTGCTGAAAAGAGAAAATTATTTCCTTTAGGAGATTTGGAAGATGAAATTTCGGATGAAGCAATGCTGAAGAAAAATCAAAACGAAAAAATTTCAAATTATGTGCAAAAAAATCCAGTTGATGCGGCAAAATTAATAAACTCTTGGTTAAAAGAATATGAATCATAAAGAAGCTACAGAGAACTTACCAGTAAATAATGAATTTGCAAAACTAAGTGGTATACAGAAATCTGCTTTGCTTATGATTGCACTCGATGTAGATTCATCAGCAGAAGTATTTAAAAATTTAGACCCCGATGATATTGAAGCAATTTCAGCAGAAATTTCACAAGTTAAGAACACATCAAGCGGAACATTTGATGGTGTTATGCACGAGTTTTACAATATGGTTAAGGCTCGTGAATATGTACTAGAAGGCGGAATTGACTATGCGAAAGCAATTCTTGAAAAATCATTTGGAATGAATAAGGCTAGTGAGATAATTGAAAAAGTTAAAAGTATTACAACACTTAAAGGGTTTGATATTCTTAAGAAGGCTGATTCTACTCAATTAGTAAACTTTTTAGTAAAGGAACACCCTCAAACCATAGCACTTATCCTAACTCACTTAAGTCCTGACCAAACAGCAAATGCAATTCAAGAGCTTCCGTTAGACTTACGTGCAGATGTCGCACTCAGAATTGCAACATTGGGAAAAGTTTCTCCATTAACTCTCCGCCGCATTGAAAAAGTTGTTGATGATATGGCTGGATTAACAATGAGTCAATCAATAGGTAAAATTGGTGGAACGAAAAGCTTGGCAACAATACTTAACAGAACCAAAGTATCGTTAAGTAAAGAGATTATGGATGAGCTTATGGATAAAGACCCTGAAGTTGCCGCAGAAATAAAACGATTAATGTTCTTATTTGAAGATCTCATAAATCTACAAGATAAAGATATTCAAAAAATTCTACGTGAAATTGACAGAAAAGATTTAACCCTTGCACTTAAAACATCCGACGAAGAATTATCAAACAAAATATTTGCCAATATGTCGGAACGAGCTTCAGAACTATTAAAAGAAGAACTTCAATATATGGGAATGGTAAAACTAAAAGAGGTTGAAGTAGCACAAGCTCGCATTATTGATGTTGTTAAACAATTAGAAGAGGCTGGTGATATTTCGCTTAATATCCAAGGTGGCAGCGAGGAAGTTTATGTCTAGTGTCATCAAATTGGGAAGAAACAATAAATTAAAAATTAAGATAAGCAACAGCTCTAACTATAATGGCATTGAGAGTGAATCTGAAGATGAATATTTAGAAAGGCTTGAAAATGAAAAGCGTGAACAAATATTTAATGCAGGAAGAGAAGAAGCTATTAAAGAGCTTCAAGCAAATTACACTCAAAATCTACATCAAAAATTTTCAGAGTACGATAATATGATGACTTCAATAGAAGAGCAATTAGTAGAGTACCGTGATGCTTTTGATAAAATAGTTATTGACACTTCGTTTCTAATTGCTAGTAAAATTATTAATAAATCTATTACAGAATCACCAATAATTACAGACACAATTAAAGAATCTACTAAAAAAATTATTGGAGCAAATAACATTATTTTCAGGTTGAACCCTAATGATTTAGCGTTGATAAAAGAATCAGAAGAAAATTTTATGGAAAATAATTCCTATTCAAACTTAAAATTTGAATCGGATGATAGAATTGATGTTGGTGGTTGTTTTGTCGAATCCGAAATAGGGAATGTAGATGCACGGATTAGCTCTCAACTAAATGAGTTGAAAACACTGTTAAAACAAACCGCCATTTCTGAAAACTAATGAAATTTGTAGAAGATTATATCGCCACAGTCTCCCATAAAATTAAGGATGCCGAAACAATTAAGGTTAATGGAAAAGTTACAGATGTTGTTGGATTGGTAATTGTTTCCTTTGGTCCAAATGTTTCAATTGGCGAAGAATGTAAAGTTGTTGATAGAGACGGTAAAGTGGTTTGCAATTGCGAAGTTGTAGGATTTAAAGAAGGTAAAGTTCTTTCCATTGCGTTAGGTGAAGTTCATTCAATTTCTCCGGCATGTGAAATTGTTGCAACTGGCAAAAGCTTTTCAGTTTCTGTTGGAGATGAATTATTAGGACGAGTTCTTGATGGATTAGGAAACCCGATTGATGGGAAGGGTCCAATTAACTTATCCGAAAGAAGATCTATATACAGAGAGCCACCAAATCCGCTTGAACGCGATAGAATTAGTTCGCCACTTCAAACAGGAGTAAAGGCAATTGATGGTTTATTAACAATTGGAAAAGGACAAAGAGCAGGGATTTTTGCAGGTAGTGGTGTAGGAAAAAGTGTTCTTTTAGGAATGATGGCACGTAACACCGATGCCGATGTAAACGTAATAATTCTTCTTGGAGAGCGTGGTAGAGAGGTTCGTGAGTTTATCGAAAAAGATTTAGGGGTGGAAGGTCTTAAGAGATCTGTTGTAATTGTTGCAACAAGTGATAAATCTGCTCTTATTAGAACAAAAGCAGCATTTATTGGAACCACTATTGCCGAGTATTTTCGTGATAAAGGAAAAGACGTACTTTTAATGATGGATTCTGTAACACGGTTTGCTATGGCACAGCGTGAAATAGGATTAACAGTTGGTGAACCTCCAACTACCAAAGGATATACACCCTCTGTATTTGCACTGCTTCCAAAATTACTTGAGCGTGCTGGAACTACTAACAATGGCTCTATCACTGGCTTTTATACAGTTCTTGTTGATGGCGATGATATGAACGAACCTATTGCAGATGCAGTTCGTTCAATTCTTGATGGACACATCGTTCTTTCTAGAAAACTGGCTCACAAAGGGCAGTACCCAGCAATAGATCCGTTACAAAGCGTTAGTAGAGTAATGCCCGATATAGTTACTGAAGACCATAGAGAAAGAGCCATATTATTTAATGAAATTCTATCAACTTATAACGAAGCTGAAGACCTAATAAATATAGGAGCTTATGTTAAGGGAAGTAATCCTCAAATAGACCATGCACTTCAGAATATTTCTAATTTGAGAAGTTTCTTGAAACAAGGAATGAAAGACAAGTCACAATATAGCGATACAATTAAAAAACTAAATGCTATGATTGAAGAACCTTTGGTACTGGAGTAATATATGAAACGAGCTTATAAAAGTGTTTACACACAAGTGAATAATTATAATTGCGAGTTGCATGTGGCAAAATTTAAAATTATAAACACATGAAAAAGTTTAATTACAAATTCGAATCGATTCTTAATGTAAAAGAGAATTTCAAAAAACAAGCAATGAAAGAAGTTGCTGAGATTGGAAGACAGATTGAGGAAAAATTAGAAAAAAAAGAACAATTGATTTTGGAACTAAAAGAATGTAAACAAAGTTCACAAAAAATTTTAATGAAAGTCTCTGAATTACAATTTATTGAAAGCCATATATATTTCATCAATAAAAAAATTCAGTTTGTAGAAAGTGAGTTGTTAAAATTAAAACTTGTATTAAAAATGAAACAAAAGATTTTGGTAGAAAAAACAAAAGAGAGCAAAATTTTTCACAAACTGAAAGAATCTAAATTTATGAAACATAAAAGTGAAGAGAATAAAGAAGAACTAGAAATGTTAGATGAATTAGCGATACAAAAATCGAGTAGGAATTAAAATGATTGATAAAATAGCCACTGTAATAATATTTATTGTATCATTCGTAATGGTTACTGCTTTAATAGCTTTTATGAATTTACAGTATAATAATATTTTCGATTTCGATTTTACACCTACTCATCAGGCTGTAGCAATAGAAACCGAAGAACAGATTGAAGAATTAAAAGCTGAACTTCGTCCTGAGATTAAACAACATGTTTTTGATTCCTTAAAAGTTGTTGGATTTGATTCTACGGCTATTGTGAACACTAACAACAGAGTTGTTTTATTAGAAGATAGCATTGCTGTTCTGCAAAAGAACATAAAGAAATTATCACGCGAAACAACTACGCTTGAAGCCACAAATGCAAAAAATGAAGACAAGAAAGATGCCGAAAATGAGTACCAAGCTTGGATAAAGAACACATCAAAATTATATGAATCGATGGAATCTACCAAAGCAGCTAAAATAATTCTAAAATATTCCGATAATATTGCTAAGGATATTTTGTATAGTATGAAAAAGAAAAAAGCAGCTAAAATACTAGCAGAATTAAATCCAGAATCAGCAAAAAGAATAACGCGAGTGCCATAATGTTTTTTAATCCTTTGTTTATATCAAATGCTAGTGCTGGTAATAACGCAAGTAAAAATGCTGACAGTACTAAAGAAGGTAAGTTTACAAATAGTAATTACCTTTTTGCAGATATTATAAATGTCTCAAAAGAGGAAGTTTTAAATTCTGATTTAAAACTTGAATTAGATTCGAGAAACCTCTCTCTCTTTAATAATTTAAAGAGTAGCAATATTGCTTTGCCTAAAAAAACTGATGCAAATAAAAATCAGTTTCTTGGTAACGTTGAAGGCTTGACTGCTTTTCTTTCTGATATTGTTGGAACAGAACCTGGCAAAAATTCAACAGCTCTAAATAAGCAAAACAAGAGTGAGAGCACTGATGCATCAGCCATTCCAGAACAAATAGCTTTGTTGGTTGATAAACTGGATAGTGGCGAAAAAATTTCAGTACCCATAAATAATAATGGCAAAATTCTTTTTGTTGAAATTCAAAAATTTGATTCTACGGACAAAGAATTTTTTTCAAAAAGCATTAAACTTGCAATTTCCGAAAGCAAGGGGATTCAACTATCCGGATCAGATTTTGAGAATATAATTACTGATATAAAATTGGCACTAAAAGAATCATTTAGCTCCGATGTCTTTAATATGAGTGATGAAAAAATTGAAGCCATTGTTAAAAAAATTGAAACCGATTTATCAAAACTTGAGTCTACTAAAAATGGCGGATTTCAACCTCAGAAAAATATTCTTGGAAATTTGATTAACAATATTGAGGCTGAATTTAATTTAAATGACTCTGAAAGTGGTGAACTTAAAAATGTAATTGTTACTGAATTTATAAAAGTAGTTTCTGGTAATTCTGGGAAAGAAAAAGCACAGCAAAATAATGGCAGCTTAGTTTCATTAGAAAATCTAGAGCTAACTCCGAAAGAGAACGAGTTAATTAAGGGTTTTAACAGCACTGTTGTAGATACGTCAGAAGTAAAAGAGAAAATAAAAGTAGCTCTTTCTAAATATGGAAGTAATCCAGAATTACAATCCGTTCTTAGTAAACTGGAAAAGCATTTAATTTCTAATAATGCAAACATCAAAAACAACACAACTGTAGAGGCATTAAATCTTAAAGAAGTTACAAAAGAATTAAACCTCACTCAAAAAGAAGTTCAAATTTTTAATAAACTAACCTCTGAGAAAGTTTCTCTTCCTGAGGTAAGTAAAGAATTAAAAGTTGAGTTAACTAAAACTGATTCGGTTCCAGAATTTAAAGCCATAGCAGAGAAAATAGATAATTATATATCTGCAAATAAAGTAAATGTAAAAAACGACACAACGTTTGAAGCCCTAAATCTTAAAGAAGTTTCAAAGGAATTAAAATTAACTTCCACAGAGAACAAATTAATTAGAGAGCTTAATGTTGAAAAAGTAGATTTGAAAGAATTACAGAAATCTATCAAAACTGAAATTATAAAAAATCCGGTTAACCCTGAATTAAAGGCACTTTTAAGTAAATTGAAAAAATTTGAATCCGTTTCTAAAATTGATTTAGCAAAACCAATTGGGTCTAATAATGCCACCAATGTTGATCCGAAAGTTAAACCCTCTGTAAAGACAAAGCTAGTTGATAAAGTAAAATCTGGAGTGAAGAATATTTTACAAACTGCCGAGACTCCAAAATCAAATACCGAAAACGTTAAATCGGAATATCTTTTTACTTTAAAAAGCGAGAAGGCACACGAAAGTTTAGTGTTAGATAAAAACCTAACAATTGAAAAGAAAAATTCGGAACTATTGAAAACATCTATATACTCAAGCAAAGAGACTGATGTACTTACAAAGGTTAAAGTAATTCCAATAAACAGTGAAGTTAAGAAAAATGAGTTAAGAGTAGGTGATGACAACAATAGAAAAGATGTTCTAAGGAAAGTAAACACAGAATTTAAAGCAACTTCACCGGTAAGTAACAAAAAGGAATCGGCTTCTGAAAACAATGCATTTCAAAATGAACAAAATCAAAATAAACAAGAGCTTTCTTCATCTGAACTTAATACTAATGGCAATTCCAAACAATCATTTAACAAAGAAGTTGAAAACTATTCCAATGCAGTAATTAAGAAAGAGACTTTATCCCAAAAAGAAATATCGCACGAAGTAAAGGGAAGTGCTAGTGAAATAAAAGTTAACGAAACCTCAATGCCAAAAGCATCTTTTGTTGAACACCAAATTAGAAATCAGTCGTTAAATGTAAATGAAAAAGTAATTTTCAAAAAAGTAGATATACAAAGTTTCAAAGAAGAAATTTCACATCTTATTCAAAAGGGTGAAAAAAAATCAGTCGAATTTCAGCTTAATCCAGAAAATCTTGGAAAAGTTGCAATCAAACTTGAAGTAGTAAATAAAATTGTTTCTGCATCAATAAAAGTTGAGAACGAAACGACTCAACAACTACTCCAAAATAGCATGGAGGGGCTTAAAACAAGTTTGAATCAAAATGGAGTTCAACTCAATTCACTCAACGTTTCACTATCTAGTTCTGAAGATAAAAATCAGAGATATTTTAAGCAAAAACGAAAAACCAATAACAACGCTAAAATGAATGTTGAAGGATTTGACGAGAAATTTACGCATAAAAATTTAGGCTATAATAATTACGATTTTATAGCATAGGAGAGAATATTATGATAGGTGCAATAGATAATCAAATAAATACATTTGTAGCTCAGCCAACTGGTGGCGATGAGATGGATAAAGATGCTTTCTTAGAATTAATGATTGCACAATTGCAAAACCAAGATCCACTTGATCCTATGGATGGAACTGAATATGCCGCACAACTGGCACAGTTTACTTCACTGGAGCAACTTACAAACTTGAATACATCTATGGAAAAAAGTATTGATGCTGACTACTATTTATCGCAATCGATAAACAATACTCTTACTGCAACTTTAATAGGAAATGATGTTAAACTTGATTCCCCAACATTGAATAATCTTGGACAAGAGAATATTGATTTTGGTTTTACACTCCCTTCCGGTGCAACTAATGTAAGCATCGAAATTTACAATGAACATGGTGCTTTGATGAGAACTATCACAGATGAAGATTTTTCTGAAGGTGATAATAAACTTTCTTGGAATTTTTTCGATGATAATGGCACAAGAGTTCCAGATGGTAGTTATTCTTTTAATGTAAAAGCAACAGATGCCGAAGGCACAAGTTTGGCAGTAACTACATACGGAGTAGGAACTATTGACGGAGTTAAATTTGGAGAAAATGGAACTACACTTATTGTTGGTGGAGTTGAATACAGCCTAGCAGATGTATTAGAAATTTTAAATAACAGTTCGGATGGAGACGGATAAAATGGCAATGATAAACGGAATAAATGTTCCCTTTGTACCCATAGTTAAGGAGAGTGGGATTCAGCAACTTGGGAATCAACAAGAAGGAGTAAGATCTCATTTTGATGAAATATTCTCAAAAGAAATTTCGAAAGTTAAACTTTCAAAACATGCTCAGCAACGCTTAGAGTCACGCGATATTCAATTGACCGATAATGAAATGGAAAAAATTAATACCGCAGTTGAACAAGCCGAAGCTAAAGGTGCAATAGATTCATTAGTAATGATGGACAACACAGCATTTATAGTTAACATCCCAAACAGAACTGTAATTACAGCAATGGGTTTGGCTAGTAGTAACGAAAATGTATTTACAAATATTGATAGCGTAGTATTCGCACAATAAAACTTAATTAACATGTTATGAGCGGGACCTTTTAAGGACGCTCTTGATTTGGCTGACCGACCGATGCTGAATCGAACAAACTTAAAACTAACCTTAGGAGGTTATAATGGCACTTCTTAACTCACTATTTTCCGGTGTTTCCGGCTTAAGAAACCATCAAGCAATGATGGATGTAATTGGTAACAATATAGCTAATGTAAACACTATTGGCTATAAAGGCTCACGAATTACTTTTAGTGATACTTTTAATCAAATGATAAAATCTGGTACAAATCCAACCGAAGATGGTGCTGGTGGTACTAACAGTATGCAAGTTGGTCTTGGAATGAAAGTAAATTCTATTGACAGAAACTGGAATCAAGGGACTTTTGAAAGAACTGGTATTACAACTGATTTAGCTCTTCAAGGACCTGGATTATTTGTATTAAATAATAATGGAACACAACAATACTCTAGAGCTGGTGCATTTATATTTGATGCTGATGGAAAACTAGTAAACCCACAAAATGGTGCAGTGGTTCAAGGTAAAGTAGCAAACGGATTGGGAGAAATTCCATCGGGTAATTCAATTCAAGATATTAATATTGATAAAAATCTAAAATTACCTGCAAAAGCAACTACTAATGTAACTTGGGGTGGAAATCTTGAAAGTGGTTCTGCAACCTTGAGAACAGACATTATTGAAATGAGTGGAAATTTTAAATCGGATGATACTAACGTTAATACAAATGCTGACTCTCAAACCTACACAATGTATGGAGTTAACGGCACAGAATATCAAGTAGTTTTAGATTATTCAAACACCGCAGCATCTGGTGCAACACCTGCTGCATACACAGTTAACTATACAATTAATGATAAAGATGGCAATTCTTTAGTTCCAGCCTTAACAGGCTCACAAGCTTTATCGTTCGATTTAGCAACAAATAAATGTACAACAGATCCTTTAGTAATTTCCGGTGATAGTGGAAATATTGAAATGGATTTAAGTTTTGCTGCTTTGCGTAGCGGTACTTCTTCAACATCGGTAAGCACAACAATTGACAAAGGTGACACGGCTGCTGTAGAAACGGGTACAGTTACTGTATATGATTCTTTAGGAACAGCACATTCAATGACAATTTCATACAAACATGTTGATAGTGGTGCATGGACTTGGGAAGTTGCTGAACCATCTTCAGGAGAACTTACTTCTGGAGCAAGTGGTACAATCAATTTTAATGTAGGCGGTACAATTGAATCTATTTTACAAGATGGGAATGTGGTGGTTGACCCAAATTTACCACAAATTTCTTTCCAACCAAATAGTGGTGCTGAAGCAATGCAGGTAAATTTGGATTTTGGTTCTGGAACAAATGGTATTACACAAACATCCCTTAGCTCTCAAATAGCGTCATTGTCACAAGATGGAGCTGCTTCAGCTACTTTAAAAAACCTAAACATTGACAGTTTTGGAAATATTGTTGGTATTTTCTCAAATGGTGAATCACAAACATTAGCACAGATTATGGTTGCTACATTCCCTAATTTAAATGGCTTAGTAAGTATAGGAGATAATATGTATCAAGTTGCAGCCAATGCAGGCGATCCAAGAATAGCAGAACCAGGTGAATCTTCAACAACTACAATTCAATCTGGTGCTTTAGAGCAATCAAATGTTGATTTATCTGAAGAGTTTACAAAAATGATTGTTTCTCAACGCGGTTTCCAAGCTAATGCTAGAGTTATTACAACTGCAGATTCATTATTACAAGAAATAACTAATCTAATTAGATAGAATTTATTTAATTTTTTTTGAACATCATTTCAAAGCCAATTCCAACTATACGGAATTGGCTTTTTTTTTAATTCTCGGAACTTTATATTTACGGTTCATTTTTTATTTAATTTAATACAAGGAGAAATAATGAAATACCTTATT
>JAQICK010000129.1 GCA_027858595.1 Melioribacteraceae bacterium | reverse complement strand
ATAGTATATTTGTAAGTTATAATCTAGATACAATTGATCTAGATTTTTCAAGACGAGCAGAAACTTTAAGCATAGATGAATTCATTTACCTAGCAAGTGAATTGCAGAAGAACAAAAGAATAAATGGAAGAAAATAACGACAAAATATTAGTTAAGGAAGTTATACAAGTAGATAGTGAACTACTTGAAAACATCTCCAATTTAGTTAAGGAAAAATCCTCTTCTACTCTGATAACTCTTTTTGCTGATATTCACTCCGCAGATATTGCCGAAATAATTAACCACTCTAACACCTCAATTGCAAAATACCTCTTTGAACTACTCAATACCGAAACTGCTGGCGAAGTTATTACTGAAATTGACGAAAATCTTCGTGAAAAGATTTTAAGTGAAACTGATACTGCAAAAATTTTGAGTATTTTAGATGAGTTAGAAACAGATGATGCAACAGATATTTTAAGCGAATTACCAGAAGATGTTGCAGGAAAAGTTCTTGAAAAAATGGATGCAGAAGATTCCGAAGATGTAAAAGAACTGCTGAAATATGATGAAGAGACTGCTGGTGGTATAATGAGTAGCGACTTTGTTGCTGTTGAGGATTATGAAACCATCGGAGCTGCAATTAGAGAAGTTAGAAATAATGAAGAAAATTTTGATCAGATATATCACATATATGTACTGAACGAAGAAGAAGTTCTCGTTGGAATTGTTTCACTTAAGTCGCTTTTAACAAATTCTCTCCGTACAAAAATTACTGCTGTGATGGAAGAAGACCTCATCTATGTTACTCCAGATGTTGATCAGGAAGAGGTTGCAAACTTGATGAAAAAGTATGACCTTGTTGCAATTCCGGTAGTTGATGAAAATAAAGTTATGCTTGGGCGTATTACTATTGACGATATCGTAGATGTTATCCAAGAAGAAGCTGATGAAGATATTCAAAAAATGGCTGGTCTTTCTGAAGAACAAGAATCAACCGATTCTATTTTTAGAATTTCTCGCATAAGATTGCCTTGGTTACTAATTGCTTTAGTAATTGAATTATTTGGAGTTTTTGTTCTTTCAAAGTACCAGTATGTTTTGGAACAAATAACAATTGCAGCATTCTTTTTTCCAGTTGTAATGGCAATGGGTGGAAGTACTGGAAATCAAGCCGCAATTGTAATGGTTAAAGGTCTAAGTGGTGGTAAAATATGGTTAAAAGAATCATTGCGGAAATTATTTAAAGAACTCTTGGTTGCACTTTTAAATGGTATTGTTATCGCTTCTATTCTTTTTCTAACAACCTTTTTCTTTTTTGAAGATATTTACTTTTTAACTATTCTATCGTTTTCACTTTTTGCAATTATTATTTTTGCAACTATGCTTGGTGCCTCCATTCCAATTATTTTGAAAAAAGCAAACATAGATCCGGCGGTTGCAACTGGCCCTTTTGTTTCAACTATGAATGATATTATTGGACTTTTAATTTACATGACTTTTATCACTCTCTTTATTATTGGCTGATGCGATTCCTTAAAACTTATTTTATAAATCTTTACGCAATTGATTTATTAATGATTTCATTTGCATTCTTATTGTCAACAATAAACCTAGTTTTCTATACTAAAGTTGAACTTTGGAAAACACACATCCTTTTCAACACACTATTCGTAATCTTTGTTTTGTTAATTGCCAACATTGATTTTAAAAAGAAAAATATATTTTGGGAACAACTTCACTATTGGTATATACTCCCTACAATTTTTATTGTGTTCAAAGAAATCTACTTTATGATTAAACCTATAGGTGGAGTTGATTGTGATCCTTATTTAATTGCAATAGATAAGTTTATTTTTGGAGTTAATCCAACCCAATTTTTATATCAATTTTCAAATCCTTTTTTAACTGAAATTTTACAACTTGCTTATGCAAGTTTCTTTATTCTTCCGTTGATACTTTTAATTGAATTACAAACTAGAAAACAGATTTTAAATTTTAAGTTCGTTGCATTTTCATTAGTGCTAGGTTTTATCCTTTCATATATTGGATACTTTTTGGTCCCGGCAATAGGACCACGCTTTACATTGCACGAATTTGAAATGACCAACATAGAGCTACCGGGTCTTTGGCTCACAAACTATTTGAGAGAAATAGTTAATATAGCAGAGTCTGTTCCTGCTGGGACTCCAAATCCAATAGAAGTAGTTCAGCGAGATGTATTCCCCAGTGGTCATACGCAAATGACGTTAATTACAATGTATCTCTCTTATAGACTGAAAACAAAATTTCGATATTTTATTTATCCAGTTGGAACGTTATTAATTATTGCAACTGTTTATTTGCGATATCATTATGTCGCCGATTTAATTGGTGGGTTACTTTTTATGATATTAACAATGTATTTATCACAAATTTTATTTAATTGGTGGAATAATTTGAAAGAGGATAAAGTTTTTCAATATCCACCTAAGGTAAAGCGGAAATTTAATTATGGACAAAAGAAAACGAGTTAGAAGAATATTTGACTCTATTTCATACAGATATGATTTTTTAAATCACCTATTAAGCGGTGGTGTTGATTTTTACTGGAGAAAAAAAGCTCTTAAACTGAGCAACATAAATGAGAATACAATTCTTTTGGATGTTGCTTGCGGAACTGGTGATTTTGCAATAGCCGCAAAAAAGATGGGAGTTAAAAAAATTATTGGTGCAGATTTATCTCTTAATATGCTTAAACTTTTTATTCGAAAATCTGATTGGAGTAAGGGTAATCTCGTTGAAACTGTAGCTGAAGAAATTCCATTCAAAGATAATTCATTTACAAATATCACAGTAGCATTTGGAGTTAGAAATTTCTACGATATTTTGGAGGGGTTTAAATCTTTTCATAGAATTTTAAAAGTAAATGGTAAGGCAACAATTTTAGAATTTCGACTTCCCTCTAATTCAATTATTAAAGCATTCTATTTATTTTACTTTAAAAATGTTTTGCCCTTTATTGGAAATCTAATTTCAAAGGATAAAGAAGCTTATACTTACCTTCCAGAATCAGTTGATGAGTTTGATGCAAAAGTAGATTTGAAGAAAGTTTTACTTGAAGCTGGGTTTTCGAAAGTTATTGTAAAGCAAGCTACATTTGGAATTGTTCAAATTGCTATAGCTGAGAAATAGATTAGTAAATACAATTAGCTGTAATAGATGAGGTGTCATTCCCCCTAAGATGTACGGGACAGGCGAGAATGACAAATTCTGTATTTTATAGTACCATTAAATTTATTTTGTCTTAAAAAAGTTATCGAACAGTTTTAATAAATCACATCTAAAATCATCAACATCTATTTGTTCAACACCAACTTGCAAAATTGCTCCACCAAAATCACAAAGTTCCAATTTAAAAAAGCTATTAGCCGACGTAATATCTTTGCAAATCTTCACATAAGGATGCCTCGAAACTTTTCTCATTAATCGTCTAACAGTTTCGGTTGAATCTAAAGGAGAATTTTTAATCCATGGTTGCAAATGCACTATAGTAGCTACAAAGGAGAATATATTATCACCACTGTATTCCTCTGCTAATCTTTGATTATCTCTTGTCAACTTTTCGTACAAGTTTCTCGGACATTCAAATTCATGAAATGTTGGCATAAAGTACCTCTTCAATTTAGTTAATTAAAAATTATCCTATTGTGATTTCAATAAATGAAATCTAACTAAGAAAATCAACTATTTTCTGTTTATATAAGTTATCACAACTATCCGAAAGTATAAAAAGTTAAAAAGCTCCTTATCTTTGTAGTCGACAAAACAACAAGGATAAACTATGGAGCTTTTCAACAGAAGTAAAAATAACAATAAACCACTGATACGTCAAATCTTAGATTTAGTGCCTCGAGATATTTTCCAAACATGTGTATCGAAATACAAAAGTAACAAGGGATGCTCAAAGTATAAAGCATACGATCAATTTGTATCGATGAGTTTCGGACAGCTGAATAAGAGTATTACACTTAGTGACATCTCCTCCGGTATAGGAGTAAGTGAAATCTTCATCAAAGACTTAGGGTTGTCTCAATCACCAGCCCGTTCAACCATGAGCGATGGTAATAAGAAAAGGAATTGGAAAGTCTATGAACTCCTTTATTCAAGGCTAATTACTCACTATAAAAAGATATTAAGTTCAACAAGCCACAGAAGAGTTATAGAGGAAATCAAGGACAAGAAAATAAAGCTTGTTGATAGCACAATAATATCAGTATGCTTGTCTATGTTTGATTGGGCAAAGTATCGGAGCGGCTAAAGGTGGAATTAAAGTTCATACTTGTTGGGATGATACTTTAATGATACCAGATGTTGTAAATATTACAGATGCCAAATTACATGATAGTAAAGGGTTTGATAATCTTGTTTTTTCGGCTAAGTTCTAAGTAATTCAGCATTATTTAATTGTAATGTTATCAATAGATAATCTAAAAAAAGAATTTGTCATTTCGAACCCTTTTCTTGGGTGAGAAATCTCGTGAATAGTGGGAGATTTCTCAATCGCCACAAAACAAGCTCATTTCGAAATGACATTGAAAATATACTGAGTAAATAAAATAGAATTATTTGCTGATATTATTAGAACTTAGACATATTTACAAAAAAAATAACTGAATATAGCAGGAGCTCCTATGCCAAAACTATTACTTATTGATGATAAGTCAGATAATCTGACTTCATTAGCTGCAACAATTTTAAGCTTTATTCCAGAAGCTATTATTTTAAAATCTTTATCTGGACAGGATGGAATTAATATTGCAATTAGTGAATTGCCAGATGTAATTCTTTTGGATGTTCGTATGCCTAATATGGATGGCTTTGAAGTTATTGAAATACTTAAATCTAATATTAAAACTAAAACTATCCCTGTTATATTAATTACAGCAAACTACACAGATGTTAAAAGCAAGGTAAAAGGATTAGAAAGTGGTGCCGATTCTTTTCTAACAAAACCAATTGAAGGCAACGAACTTATTGCTCAAATAAGAGTGATGTTACGTATAAAACTTGCTGAAGATAAATTACGTGATGAGAAAGTAAACTTAGAAATACTAGTTGATGAAAGAACAGCCTCGCTCAGAAAAGAGATGTATATTCGTGAACAAAAGGAAAAATCGCTTAGTGAAAGTGAAGAATTTAACAAACGAATAATTGAAAGTAGTATTGATTGTATAAAAGTTTTGGATAAAAACGGCAAGCTGAAATTTATGAGTTCAGGCGGTCAAAAACTATTAGAGATTGCTGATATAAACTTATATCTAAATAAGTCTTGGATTGATTTTTGGAAAGGAGAATATAATACAGCCGCTAGAACCGCAGTTACTGCGGCAGCTAATAATGGTATTGGATATTTCACTGGTTTTTCTCCAACTGAGAGAGGTACTCCTAAATGGTGGAGTGTTTCTGTTACTCCAATAAAAGACTCTTCTGGAAACGTAACAAGTTTGTTAGCTTTATCGCGTGATATAACTGAAAGCAAAAAAACAGAAGATAGGCTAAAAGGTCTTTCTAATATTGTAGAAAACGCGACAAATGAAATTTATGTGTTTGATACTTCAACTCTAAAATTTTATTATGTTAACAAAGAGGCACTTAAGAATTTAGGTTTCTCTAAAGATGAACTTTATCAATTAACTCCATTAGATATTAAGCCCGAATTTACTCGCGATTCTTTTTTTCTAGCCTTAAAACCTCTTTTGTCTGGTGAAAAAGATACTATTGGTTTTGAAACAATTCACAGAAGAAAAGACGGCTCTACTTACTTTGCCGATGTTAATATTCAACTTGCTAATTTTGAAGGCGTAAAATCATTTGTAGCAATTATTCGTGATATTACCGTACGCAAGAGAGTGGAATTAGAGCGTAATGTAAATAATGTGATTACACAAGGAATGACAAACACATCCAATCTAGATGAACTGCTGAAGTTGATACATGAATCGCTCAAGAAAGTAATTTATGGTGAAAACTTTTTCGTTGCTCTTCATGACCCAAATACAAAACTTTTTAGTTTCCCATATTTTGTTGATAAATTCGACTCAAAACCAGAACCGCTTGCGATGCATAAAAGTTGTACTGCTTACATATTCAAGAGCGGCAAACCATTACTGCTAACGCAAGAACTATTTGATGCCCTAGTTGAGCAAAACGAAGTTGAATTAGTTGGCACAAATTCACCGTCTTGGGTTGGCATTCCTTTACAAACTCCGGAGAAAACAATTGGCGTTTTAGTCCTTCAACACTATGATGAAGAAAACATTTATTCCGAACTTGATGTTGAATTCCTCTATTCTGTGGGAGACCGAATAGCCTTGGCAATTGAGCGCAAGCAGTCGGAGGAAAAACTTAGAGAAACAAATGAATTTAACGAATCTCTTATAAATACTATTCCATTTGGATTTGACATTGTGGATATGGATGGAAACGTTTTATTTATAAACAATTTATTAAAAGATGCTATCGGTATTGAAAACCCAAATGGGAAATGCTGGAAATTTTATAAAGACAACGGTAAACAATGTACAGAATGTCCTTTAAAGATTAATTTGGAATTGGGCGAAACAAATATTTGCGAAGTTCATAACGTTTTAGGTGGCAGAGAATATGAAGTAACACATACTGTGATGAATTTTAAAAATAAAAAAGCTTTGCTAGAAATATTCAGAGATATTACAGAAGAAAGGATTGCCGAGAAAAAAATAATACAGTTATCACGCGGATTAGAACAAAGCCCCGAGATGGTAATAATTACTGACCTTGATGGGAATATTGAGTTTGCGAACCCACGTGTAACAGAAATAACTGGGTATTTGCTTGAAGAAATAATTGGTAAAAATGCTAGAGTTTTGCAATCGGGGAATACACCTAACAATGTTTACGAAGACTTATGGGAAACCATTCTTAGTGGTAACGTATGGAAAGGAGAACTGCTAAATAAGAGAAAAAACGGTGGGACTTATTGGGTGGCAGCATCTATTTCGCCAATAATTGACAAAAGAGGCAACATTATTAATTTTATTGCTATTAAAGAAGATATAACAGAAAAAATTAAATCATTGAATGAATTGATGGAAGCAAAAGAAACGGCAGAGCAATCTGAAAGAATGAAAACTGAATTCCTTTCACAGATGTCACACGAAATAAGAACACCCCTTAATATTATTTCGAGCTATTCTTCTTTGTTAAAAGAGGAGTTTTTAGATTCTGGCGATGAAGATACAGAGGATAGCTTTAATAGTATTGATTTAGCTACAAAACGTATTATTAGAACTGTTGATCTAATTCTTAATATGTCCGAAATTAAAACGGGTTCTTTTTCTTTAATTCCATCAAACGTGGACATAGTTTCTAGCGTAATTAACCCTATAATAAAAGATTATCAATTATTAGCCGCCGAAAAAGAACTTACATTTTCATTTGATAATCATATTGATAATCCAATACTTCAGTGCGATGAATATTGTGTGAATGAAATTTTTGCAAACCTTATTGATAATGCCATAAAATACACACCAACGGGAAAAGTAACGGCTTCACTTTTTTATAACAAACAAAATAAACTTACTTTTGAAGTAGCTGATACCGGAATTGGAATATCTACAGAGTTTCAAAAAAATCTTTTTATTCCATTTGGTCAAGAAGAACACGGCTACTCTAGAAAATTTGATGGTAACGGTCTTGGTTTGTCGCTTGTTAAAGAGTATTGCAAGTTAAACAATGCTAATGTTGAATTTGAGAGCGAAAAGAATATTGGATCTACTTTTCGTGTAATTTTTAATGAAAGAGGTTTGTTATGAAAAAAATTCTGTTGATAGAAGACGATTTACTCTTTCAGCGAACTATTAAGATACTGCTTAAAAAGAGTTATTTAATTGATGTTTGTGGTTCGGCTGAAGAATTCTACAAGAACTATAGTTCAAACAAATATGATTTAATTATAATGGATATATCTTTACTAGGAAGTAAAGATGGATTACAGCTTACTAGAGAAATAAAAAAAATGCCCATTTTTATAAATACACATGTTCTTTGCATTACTGCCCATGCTC
>JAQICK010000068.1 GCA_027858595.1 Melioribacteraceae bacterium | reverse complement strand
AAAACATTCTTGGATAATACTTAATCCAAGAATGTTAAGAATTATTTAGGCATTTTTAATAATGGCAACAAATGAATCCGCTTTTAAGCAAGCTCCACCAACTAACGCACCATCAATATCTGGTCGGCCATTTAACTCAGCTGCATTTTCTGGTTTAACGCTTCCACCATATTGAATTGTAGTGTTCTCTGCTAATTCCTCAGAATACATTTCTTTTAATAAATTTCTAATAAATGCATGAACTTCTTGTGCTTGATCTGGAGTTGCAACTTTTCCAGTTCCAATTGCCCAAACAGGTTCGTATGCAACTATAGTTCCTGTCAGTTCAGCTTCAGAAATTCCTTCCAAGCCTTCGCGAACTTGTTTTTCAATAACAGTTTTCATTTCGCCATTTTCTCTTTCTTCGAGAGTTTCACCAATACAAAAAATTGGAGTTAGAATCTCCGAAATAGCTTTTTTCATCTTTTTGTTCACATCGCTATTACTTTCGCCAAAAAGAGTTCTTCTTTCTGAATGTCCAAGAATTACATATTCGCATCCAACACTTTTAAGCATTTTAGCAGAAATGGCACCAGTAAAAGCACCAGAATCTTCGTAACACATGTTCTGTGCACTTAATCCAATGTTAGTTCCTTTTAACAATTGCGATGCTCTATCTAGAGATACAAATGTTGGAGCAATAATTGCTTTTACATCTTCTCTTTCAACTAATACTTCTTTAATTTCGTTTATTAATGAAATTGACTCATTTAAGTCGTTATTCATTTTCCAGTTGCCAGCAACTATTTTCTTTCTCATTTTTATCCTTTATTTTTATTCTACAGCTTCAACTCTTTTTATTTCAGGTACATCTCTCATTAACGCTCGTTCTATTCCAGCTCTTAAAGTCATTTGAGACATTGGGCAACCTACACAAGCACCGGTTAGCCTAACTTCAACAATTCCACTTTCATTTATGGAAACAAGTTCAACATCTCCACCATCCGCAACTAAATATGGTCGAACAGTTTCTAATGCTTTTTCAACTTTTTCTTTTAGATTTTCAGCCATTATAACTCCAATGAGTAAATAAATTTAATTCAAACTATAATTGAATTTCAACTTCACTTAAATTATCATTAACATTTTTTATACTTATTTGTGCTGCAAGGTTTTTTGCAATTTCACTAATAATTTTTTATTTTACAGAATCTGGTAATGCTTCAACAATTGGTTTGCCTGCATCTCCACCTTCTCTTATTCTTGGATCAATAGGAATACAGCCTAACAATTTTGAATCTAATTCATTAGCAAGTTTCTCTCCACCGCCAGTGCCAAAAATATCATATTTATTTCCTGTATCTGGTGCAATGAAATAACTCATGTTTTCAATAATTCCAAAAACCGGAACATTAACGCGCTCAAACATTTTCAATCCTTTTTTTGCATCAATCAAGGACATTTCTTGAGGAGTTGTAACAATAACTGCACCTGTAAGTGGAATTGTTTGAACTAATGTAAGTTGTATATCGCCAGTTCCTGGAGGTAAATCGTAAATCAGATAATCTAATTCACCCCAATTAACATCGGTCATAAATTGTTTTAAAGCACCACTAGCCATAGGCCCACGCCAAATAACTGGATTTTCGTCATCAATCATAAAACCAATCGAAATAAGTTTAATTCCGTAGCTTTCTAATGGAGCAAGTTTCTTTGTTTCAGGGTCTTGTTGGAGTCCATTTTTATGATTTAGCCCAAACATTAGTGGCATGGAAGGTCCATATATATCTGCATCAATAATTCCAACTTTAGCACCTTCTCTTGCAAGAGCAATTGCAAGGTTTGCAGCAACTGTACTTTTACCAACTCCTCCCTTGCCACTTGCAACGGCAATAGTATTTTTTACACCAGGCATAATATCGTTTTTTGATTTACCGCTAACAGACGCTGTTAGATTGATTTCAACTATAGTGGCCTCAGGAATATCTCTTTTTATTGCTGCAATACAATTGTTTTTAATTACATCTTTTAATGGGCAAGCTGGAGTAGTTAATTCAACTTCTGCTATTATTTTTGTTCCATCAATTATTATTCCTTTAACCATATTTAGAGTGACTAGGTCACGTTTTAAGTCAGGGTCATCAACGGTACTCAGAGCTTTTATAACATCATCTTTTGTTATTTGTGACATATATATATTCCTTTCAATTTTAATTTAGAACTACAAAATTACAAAATATTCTTATAAAAAAATTTGATGAAATTATTATTATAAAAATATATGGAAGGTCTTTCTTATGAAATATTATTAGTAGAGGTTCTAATAAACTACTTTGCTTTTTTGAGTTTTTTCTTTTTCTTTTCACTACTCGAGGCATAGTTCATCAACCATTCTTGCAGATTTACATCGTCTTGCAAATATACTTTATGATTATTTACATATTTGCCTGTAGGAAGAAGAATTCTTGCTTTTTGATTATCCTTTAAGGAAATATTTAGTAGTGTTTCTTTCACAGATTTTTTGATATCTACATCTTCAATTGGAAAAATTGTTTCAACTCTTCTATCAAGATTTCGTTGCATAATATCGGCACTTCCCATGTGAATTTCGTCATTGCCATCATTATAAAAATAGAAAACTCGAGTGTGTTCCAAAAATCTTCCGACAATACTTCGCACATAAATATTTTCGCTTAACCCTGGAACTTGTGGAACTAGACAACAGATTCCACGAACAACCAAATCTATTTTAACTCCGGCTTTTGAAGCTTCATATAACGCTGAAATTGTTGTAGGGTCAACTAATGAGTTAAGTTTGAATGAGATGTAACCAACTTTACCAGCTTTAGCATTATCAATTTCCCGACTAATTAATCTTAAAAATTCCTTTCTCATATTAAGTGGGGCAACCCACATTTTACGATATGTTTTCAGTTCAGAGTACCCAGTCAGATGATTAAAAATTTCAGCAACATCTTCACATAAATCTTTATCGGTAGTCATTAAGCCATAATCGGTATATAATTTAGCAGTTGATGCATTATAATTCCCAGTTCCAAGATGAACGTAGCGTTGAACACCATCATTTTCTTTACGAACTATCAAAGTCATTTTGGAGTGGGTTTTTAATCCAACTAGTCCGTAAACAACATGAACTCCAGCTTTTTCTAGTGCACGTGCCCAATAAATATTGTTTTCTTCATCGAATCTGGCCTTTAACTCTACGAGCACCGCTACTTGTTTGTTTGCCTCCGCGGCTTCAATTAAATATTTAACAATTGGAGAATTGGTTCCAACACGATATAAGGTTTGCTTAATTGCAAGAACATTAGGATCACTTACAGCTTCTTTAATTAAATCTATTACTGGTTCAAATGAATCGTAAGGATGGTGAAGTAAAATATCTTTCTGCTTAATTAAATTAAAGATAGAATCGCGTTCTTCATCATCAAATAGTGGTGGTAATACTGGATAAAATGATTTTTGCTTCAAATGTGGCAAAGGCAAATCATAAAGTGACATAACACTACTTAAACCCATGGGGCCATCAATTACTTGAATTTCATAATCAGAAACTTCTAGGTTTTCAGTTAGAATATTAATCATAAACTCGGGCATGTTTTTTTCAACCGAGAGTCTAACAACAGAACCAAATTTCCTTTTTTTTATATTCTCTTCTATTACTGAGAGTAAATCATCGGCTTCATCTTCTTGGATATTTAAATCGGCATTTCGAGTAATTCTAAATTTGTGAGCACTTATAATTTCAAGTCCGGGGAAGAGAACAGTAAGATTATTTTTAATTAAATCATCTAGCCAAATTAATTTTAAAGAAAATTCATCTTGACTGTCATCACCAAGTATATTATCCAATTTTATAATTCTTGGTAGAATTGAAGGAATTTTTAGGCGTGCAAAATGTAATTGACCATTAGATTTCATTACTTGAATTGCAAAACTCAAACTCAAATTTGAGATGTACGGGAATGGTCTTCCAGGGTCAAATGCTAAAGGAGTTAATACTGGATATATTTCTTTATTAAAATATTGGCTTAACTTTTCCTTTTCTTGGTCTGTAAGTTTATTGTAAGTAATGAACTTAATATTATTCAGTTCTAATTCAGGGATAATAGTATTATTCCAATATTCTAATAGAAAATCGACTTGTGGAAGAACACTTTCCTGAATAAACTTCAATTCTTCAATAGGAGTTAAACCATCTATTCTACGTTCAATAATATTAGCTCTAATTTGTTCTTTTATTCCAGAAACACGAATCATATAAAATTCATCGAGATTAGTGAAATAAATTGAAATGAACTTTATTCTTTCAAGCAGAGGTAAACTACTATCTATTGCCTCTTCGAGTACACGTTTATTGAATTCAACCCAACTTAAATCTCTAGAAAAGAAGTTTTCTGGTTTAAAATACTTTGCTAAATTTTCTTTATTTAATTTCATTTTTTCTAGCTTTTTTAAATCTGAGACTATTTGTTTTCTTCATCAAAATTAATTTTTTTAGCTGAGGAATAACTATCTATATCATATTGAATATTTCCAGCTGGCATTGGTAGTTTTCTTATAGGAACATTAGCCTTTTTGAAAAAATCCGTTGCTAATGTACTGTGGTAATCAGAGAAAACGACTATTTCTTTAATTCCAGTAGCAATTAGTGCTTTTGAACAAGTTGTACAAGGCATGTTTGTAACGTAAGCTTTTGCCCCATCTGTAATAATTCCGTGTCTTGCACATTGGGTTATTGCATTTATCTCAGCGTGGTTAGTTCTTACGCAATGGTTATCAACAATTACGCAACCATCATCTTCACAGTGACCATCACCTGGTATTGATCCGTTGTAGCCAGTTGCTAAAATTTGTTTGTCTTTTACTAATACACATCCGACGTGCATTCGCGGACAAGTTGCACGCTCAGAGACTAGCATTGCAACTTTTAAAAAATATTCATCCCAGGAGGGTCTATTTGATTTTTTTGCCATTATTGAAGTCTCACAATATTAAAGAATAACGAGCAATATAATAAATTATAAAATAATTTGAGTAAAATTTGTAAATTTAGGGTGCTTTAAAAGAGGGAAGGCTGTCAAGGTAGAGGGCACAACCTTAACAGCCTGGTTTGTACAATAAAAAGTTTAACCTTCTTATTGTAAACTTACTTTATAATAAAATTATTATTAAAAAAAGGGAAGGCTACCAAGGTAGAGGGCACAACCTTAGTAGCCTGATGTGTATAACAAAAAGATCAAGACCTTTCTGTTATAAACTTAACAATAATTTGTATGAACAAAATCTTGTACTGCAATGATAATAAAGACTGAAAAATAATGCAAGCAAAAAATGAAAAATTTAAATATTTTTTCTTAAAATAATTTGAAATGTTGTTCCTTCGTCAAGAATAGAGCTTTTAACAAATATTTTTCCTTTATGATAATCTTCTACAATTCGCTTTGTGAGTGAAAGACCTAGTCCCCAACCTCTTTTTTTTGTACTATAGCCAGGTCTAAAAACATCTCTTCTGTTTTTAAGATCAATGCCCTTTCCATTATCAGAAACATCTATAATCAAATTTTCATCATCTTCGGTTAGTTCAAATGTAATTAACCCGTTTTTAGATTCAATTGCATCAAGTGCATTTTTAATTAAATTTTCAACTACCCATTCGAAGAGTGATCTATTTAAAGGAATTAAATAATCAGTTGACGAAATAATTTTAATTTCTGTTTTTTTACGTGTAACAGGAAGACGTCTATTAAAATATTGAACTACTGATTCTATAACTTCGGTTAGATTTGTAGAAACTAGCTTTGGTTTAGAACCAATTTTCGAAAATCTGTCTGCAATTTTATTTAATCGTTGTAAGTCGTTATTCATTTCTTCAGAAATATCTTCAACTTTGTCTGGATTAGTTTTATTTATTTTCAAAATTTCATTCCAGCCCAACAAACTGGAAATTGGAGTTCCTAGTTGATGTGCTGTCTCTTTTGACATTCCCACCCAAATATTGCTTTGCTCATTTTTTTTCAGATAGCTAAAACTGAAATAGGCAATTATTATAAACATCAT
>JAQICK010000348.1 GCA_027858595.1 Melioribacteraceae bacterium | reverse complement strand
AGTAATTAGTTTATTTCTAATTACCTATCTTTTTTATATTTTGAAGGTACAAATTTAACATGGAATTAAAATGAATTACTTTATTGGAATTGATGGCGGTGGCACAAAAACAAAAGCCTCTTTGGTGAATGAAAATTTAGATGTTATAAGTGAGGGAATTGGTGGTCCTTCAAATTTTTTGGTTTTTGATATTAATGATGTAGCTAGTTCAATACTTGAGTTAGTTAAAACCATTTGCACAAAAGGGAATATACCACTTAGTGAAGTTAAATCTATTCTTCTTGGAACGGCTGGGGCTGGACGAAGAGACGATGCGGAACGCCTTGAAACCGCTGTTTATGAGAAGGCAAAAGAACAAAAGTTAATTATAAATAATTTCCGGGTTGAAAGTGATGGACGTATAGCACTTGAAGGTGCATTTTCAGGAAAACCAGGTAGCATTCTAATTGCAGGCACTGGCTCATTTATGTTCGGAAAAGATTCTAACGAAAATCTTCATCGTGTTGGTGGTTTTGGCAGAATACTTGGGGACGAAGGAAGCGGATATAAAATTGGTCGTATAGGATTGAGCGAAGTTGCTAAATCATTCGATAACAGAAATAGTGGAACTTTGCTTACAAAATTATTAAGCGAGGAATATAATATTACTGATTCAGTCCAATTAATTAATGAAGTATATAAAAACAATTTTGACATCCCTAAAGTTGCTCCAATAGTTATTAAAGCTGCAGAAGAAAACGATGCAATTTGCAAAAAAATATTAGATGACGAAGTTGAAGGACTAATTGGACATATTGTTTCAATGAAAGAAAAAACAAATGAAGACACATTATCGGTTAGCTTAGTTGGTGGAACAATAACAACAGATAATTATTTTGCTCATTTGTTTCAAACTGAAGCGAAGAAAATTCCAAACGTAAAAATACTTGATGCTGAATTACCTCCAGATGTTGGGGCTGCATTATTGGCAAGAGGTTTGTTTACAAATACATAAACTAAGCTGACTACTAGCTTTCTTTGTAAGGCATAGATATCAGCTTATGTGTGTGAAGATATTTAAGAGAAAAGAACACACCCCTTAATCCCCTCTCAAGAGGGGAGATATAAATGACTGCTCCGTTGGAGCAGTAAAAAAAAGTCCCCTCTTGAGAGGGGAAGATGCGTAAGCATCAGGGGTGTGTTTTGCTAAAGTTAACAACATTGCTACACGAAAAGTCTTAGGAATGGATATCTTCATTACTATCTTTTCTGGAAGAAGTAGCAATCTTTTCATGTTGCTGTGAATAGAACCTATGTAATGAAAATTGAGAATTAATAAACTAAAAGGCAATGTTTATGACAGAGAAAAAGAAAAGTAAAGTAAATCCTTGGGCTTGGGTTCCAACACTCTATTACGCCGAGGGAATTCCTTACATAATAGTAATGACCGTTTCGGTAATTATGTATAAACGTCTTGGAATTTCTAACGGTGACATTGCACTTTATACAAGCTGGCTCTACCTTCCGTGGGTTATTAAACCTCTGTGGTCGCCAATTGTTGACATCTTTAGAACTAAACGTTTTTGGATTATCACAATGCAACTCTTTATTGGTGCAGGTCTGGCGGGAGTAGCATTAACAATTCCAGTCCCAGATTTCTTTCAATACACGCTTTTGTTTTTCTGGCTACTCGCCTTTAGTTCCGCCACTCACGATATTGCGGCCGATGGCTTTTATATGATTGGACTTTCGGAACACAAGCAAGCTTACTTTGTTGGAATCAGATCTACATTCTATCGCCTTGCAATGATTACTGGACAAGGACTATTAATTATTCTTGCTGGATATTTTGAGACTACCACAGGACTTCCAGCGCTTGACATTCAAGTGAATGCAAATCCAACTGCTCAAGTCCAAATGATAAATCCCGATTCACTAAAATTAGATGCACTTGAAGGCGAATTAAGAATTGTAGTAAGCTCGGCTAATTTGGATATTACAACTAACAAAACGACACAATCCAAAGTTGATTCCGTTGTATCACTTGCTAAAAATTGGAATACTAAAAACGGATTTTATCACGTAGCCGGTGAAAAGGCAACTACTGTTGCGACAGTTCCAAAAGAGCTATCAGCTTTTGAGAACTTTATTAAAAATACTTTTGGAATTGAGAAGCCAGTTATTAATAAATCTCTTGGTATTGGAGATGTTGGCTTAATTTATTTTCACCTATCCAGTAAACCAGAAGAGGCAGAAATTGTTGTAAACTTTGGTGCTAGTAGTGGAGATAAAAGCATTTCACTTATTGAAGGAACACGCTTTACGTTTAATCAATCCAATTGGAATAAGCCAGCGTTTGCAGTTATTCAGCTTGACCCAAAACTTAATGCAATATCCTCAGCAACATTTGAAGCACGTTCTGGAAATATAAAACTCTCTTGGGTAATTACATTCTCAATTTTAACTGGATTGTTTTTTGTGTTCTTTATCTATCATAAATTTATTCTACCATATTCGCCTGGCGATAAAGCATCAATTGCAAGTGGAGAGAAATCTGTATTTAAAGAATTTATTGATACATTTATTATATTTTTCAAGCGAAAAAACATTGGGATTATTATTGCCTTTCTTCTCTTTTATAGGCTTGGGGAATCGCAACTTGTTAAGCTGGCATCTCCATTTTTACTGGATGCAAGAGAGGTTGGTGGTCTAGGACTTACAACCGGCGAGGTTGGTTTAGTTTATGGAACTGTTGGAATTCTAGCCTTGACTCTTGGCGGTATTCTTGGTGGATTTGTTGCTGCAAAACATGGATTAAAAAAATGGTTGTGGTGGATGTTGATTGCAATCAACTTGCCAAACACTGTATATATTTATTTATCATACGCAATGCCCGAATCATTTTTTATGATTAATCTTGCAGTTGCTGTTGAGCAATTTGGTTATGGATTTGGATTTACAGCATATATGCTATACATGATATATGTTTCGGATGGCGAACATAAAACTGCTCACTTTGCAATAACAACTGGATTTATGGCTCTTGGTATGATGATACCTGGAATGATAAGTGGTTGGCTTCAAGAGCTAATTGGCTACCAACACTTTTTTGTTTGGGTGGTTCTTGCAACAATTCCAGCTTTTATTATTACTAAGTTTGTGCCTTTAGATGAAACATTTGGAATGAAGGAAGAATGATTTCTTCTGTTATACCAAGTCACTATTCAGATTTGCTCAATCAACGGTGGTTGAGCACAGTTCGTGTTTGTCGTCATTGCGAGCATCCTTTTGCGAAGCAATCTGAATGAGTTATTTTTCTACTAAAGTTTCTACAACTTTTGTAGATTGCCATCCCGACAAAATGAATCGGGACAAGCTGTCGTCCAAAAATCGGACTCCTCGCAATGACAAATTGTTTGAATTAAAAATAAAGTCCCTGTTTAACAGAAAAGCACTGTCATACTGTTCGCCTCGGCGAATTATTTCAGCATCTCGGACACCTCATGAGATTCCGTGTAAGAACATCACGGAATGACGGCGTGTTTTGGAATAGCAAAATAAATTAATATTTGTTAACTCAATTGGAACCATCATGAAAAAAAATATTATTATATTTCTATTAGTCATACTTCAGTATGGATTAGCATCTTGCACAAAAGTTGAAGAAAAGCCTAGTAATCCTATTCAATCTGAAATTATAAAAAACAAGAATAGCCCCTTCTACATTGACTTCTCAAATTATCCGACTAAAAACAAAAAACTACCAATAGGAATTTTTGATTCTGGAACTGGCGGTTTAACTGTCCTTGATGCAATAATAAATTCTGATAATTTTAATAATAAATCTCACGAACAAGAAAACAATGGTGATTCACAAATTGATTTCTTGAACGAATCGTTTATCTATCTTGGCGATAAAGCAAACATGCCATACGGAGAGTATTCTGGAAATGATAAAACAGATTTATTAAAAGAGCACATTATTAAAGATGTTCAATTTTTGCTTGACAATAAATATTATTCTTCTCAGAATGAACAGGACTTTGAAACTGATAAAAGTCCAGTTAAAGCAATTGTAATTGCATGTAACACTGCAACAGCTTATGGAAAAAATGACGTAGAAAAATTTATAGCTGATGCTGGTTTAGATTTAAAAGTAATTGGTGTAATTGGTGCTGGCGTGAGAGGCGCTTTGGAAGGTATAAAAAAAGACGAGAGTGCTACAGTGGGAATAATGGCAACTGCAGGAACAGTTGCTTCAAATGGATATCCAAATACTGTTACAGAACAAAAAAACAAATTAAACTATTCTGGCAGTATAATTACTTTTCAACAAGCAGGCATTGGACTTGCAGCTGCTATAGATGGTGAAAAAGATTATTTAGATAAATTCTTGACTGCAATTAGCACAACATACAGAGGTCCATCATTCACAAATACAAATGCTTTAATTGATAAGAATATTTTAAACAGATATAATTTCGATTTTTCAAATAATCAAATTCTATTTTCTGGAAGTAGAAATAAACTAATCGAAATTCAACTAAACTCTATTGAAAATTATATTAAGTGTCATGTAATATCACTACTTGAAAAAATTAGGACTTCAGATAGCAAGACAAAATTGAAATCTGTAATTCTTGGATGCACACACTATCCATTTTTTGTAACAGAATTTAACAACGTGTTTGCCTTCGCCTATAATTACAAAGAAAACAACAAGTTCGTTTATCGCGATTTTATGGAAGAAGAAATTTCATTAATCGATCCAGCCATAAATACAGCAAAAGAACTCTACACTTATTTAGATGAAAACAGTTTGTTTAATAAGGGCAATATTGATGAGAGTCAGTTTTATATAAGTGTTCCAAACTTGGAAAATAAAAGAAATGAATTAAAAGACGAGAAAAATTTCACATATAAATATAAGTACGGTAGAAACCAAGGCGAGATTCAAGAATATGTAAAACGCGTTCCTTTTTCTGAAAAGACACTAACTCCAGAATTGTTAGAACGATTGGAGAGCCAGATACCTTTAACTTATAAATTGATTGATGGATATTTGAAAAAGTAAAAATTTAATAAATCAATTGTCATCCCCGAATGGTTTTATCGGGGATGCAGCGTCCTGAAATAGGTTGACTCCTTGCAGCGTCCTGAAATAGGTTGACTCCTTGCAGCGTCCTGAAATAGGTTGACTCCTACTTTTAAGAAAATGAATAAATAAAGTATCGAAGATACTTTATTTATTCTGTAATCGTTTCATGTTTTTTGTAATAGTTCTTCCATTTT